>CAYPJR010000001.1:0-57149 GCA_964411115.1 uncultured Candidatus Bathyarchaeia archaeon
GCTGGCGAAGACGTTAAATGCTATATTGCCATCTGCGATAATAGCCTTTCATCTGTAAGTAAAGATATAAATATGGGAATGCGTAGTCAATTGATGGTGAAAGCGGATGCCAACGCATGGTAGCCTCTCAAAAGCCGGGAAGGTTCGTTCACAAACCCCTAAAATAGAGCCGCTTCCTAAAACCCGGAAACCCCCCAGAATAAGGGTTAGGAGAAACTATGAAAAAAGGATCATGCTCCAGAGGAAGCCAGGGCAAAACTGGATTCTTTAGCGCAGCAGCTAAAAGGGCTTTTCATAAATCATCTATTGATTTCTCACATTTCTTATGAATCCGCTTCCAATTCTTTTTAGCTAAGTCAGAGAGATCTCAGCGTTTCCGGTCATGAAAAATTTAAAAATGTTAAATTATCTTTCCACCTTATTTTTATGCTTGAGCGTGAATCTATGATTCCCTCAATCGTAAACGACTTCATAAAATCTTATGGAGTTGAGAGAACCATAAAGATATATGAGAACTCCCTAATCAGAAGGAATAGGTGCTTATTCTTTTTAATCAGGGAAAATTTAGATAAGAAATTAGCCATCATCTACCCTAAAAAGGGTTTCAGATTTCTGGAGGACTTCATCTTTGAGGAGCATGGATGCTTCAATCATGGATTTAAAAAACTTAATTACATCATTTGCCCATGCAACAGTAAAAACGCTTCAATATTGAGGAAGATTTTCCCGTACACCCGTCCGCAGGCAATAGGTTTAAAAGCCGCCATAGGATTAGGCGACAGATTAGGTTTAGCCACACCGGGACATATAAGAGCTATAAAGCGGTTTAACGTTTTTCCCGTCTTAGCTCAGCAATCCGCAAGGGAGATGGAGCGCACGGGACGGAAGCCGCAGGATGTTCTAGACGATGTTTCTTGGGCAGTTTTCCAGGAGGGCTATAGGGGAGGATTCGCCGCCGACGCTGACCATTTAAAGAGGGAGGAGGATTTAGATGCAGCATTTAAAGCCGGCTTCACAATGTACACTGTTGATCCATCAGATTACATTGAGGCTGACGATTACAGCCCTGAAATTCTCAGGGGGAAGTTTGAGAGTCTTCCATGGAGCGAAATGGGATGCAGCAAAGAGCGCTTTTTAAGGATTTACATGCGTAAAAGGCTGATTCTTTACATGCCAAACGGTGAAGATAGAGAGCTTAGGTTTTCTGAGGATGAGCTGATTAAAGCCGCCGTTAAGTTTTCCCGCGCAATACTCTTTGCCACCAGAATGCATAGGCGGCTGAGGATGCTCTTTGGGCGTAGAAGATTCGATTTTGAGGTTTCAATTGACGAAACCGAAGAGCCGACAACTCCCCTAGAGCATTTCTTCTTAATCTCGGAGTTTAAAAGATTAGGCGTGAGGATTCACAGTTTAGCCCTAAAATTTGTCGGAAGATTTGAGAAAGCTGTTGACTATATAGGGGATCTAAAGGAGTTTGAAAGTTCATTTATAGAGCATCTTTTAATATCTAAACAATGCGGGCCATACAAAATAAGCGTTCATTCTGGCAGCGACAAATTCTCGATTTACCCAATAATTGGCAGATTAGCGTCAGAAAATATTCATCTAAAAACATCTGGAACAAGCTACCTTGAATCTTTAAGGATCATTGCCAGACATGACCCGAAGCTTTTCAGAGAGATACTTAAATTTAGCCTAGAACACTTCTGGAAGGATCGGAGAAGCTACCATGTGAGCGCTGACCCATCCTTCATGCCTAACCCAGATGATGTACCAGACCGAGAATTAGAAAAGACATTTCTAGGGAGATCTGAAGGAAGACAGATTCTACATGTCACTTACGGCTCAGTTTTAATGGCGAGAAACAGCGATGGAAAATGGTTTTTCCGCGAACGCATAAGAAGATTGCTGCTTGAGAACGAGGAAGAATTTTATGAGACAATCGCGGCGCATACGGCTAGACACATAAAAGAATGCTTCATTGCTGGAGGCGGCGCCAAAAAGCCCTCCCACTTTAGTGGGGAAAGAGTCAAAGCATAATTGGATAGTTAATTTCATCTTCGAGAAAGGAGAAGTGAAAACTTCAATTTGATATCTTGGAGAGTTGCTTGAATATCGTTTCTAATTAATCCTTTGCCTATAAGGTTTGAGTCATTAATTTTTCTCACGGATTGTATACGCATCCTTTTCATCATTATCCCCCTCAAGCTGACGATGGGATAAAAAAGACTTTTAAAAATCTCCTTCGATTCAACTGTTCTACCGGTTAAGGCTAGCCCCATGCCAGCCAGAAAAGTTAAGGCGGCATAGAGAGTTAGCCGCCATAGGAGATTTTTTAATTCATAATTCTTAAGCATCGTGCACATCCTATTTTTAACTGAATGGTAGAGTTTTTTAGGGCTTAAAAATCTTTCCTGCCCACCTTCATGAAGCACTATTGATGATGGAACGAGGATTACGCTATATCCAAGAAGCCTAACTCTAAAAGAGAAATCTGTGTCGTCATCATAGATGAAGTAGTCTGGGTCGAAGCCGCCAACCTTCTCAAACACGTCCCGCCTAACAATGCATCCGGCTGATGATGAAGCGAACAATTCTAAAGCGTTTACAATATAGTCGGATCTTAAACCTCGAAGGGTATACCATGTTCCTAGGGCGTCAAGCGCTATTCCAGCATGATCCATTATTCCAGGGTTTTCCGCCATAACTATTTTGGCTTGCGCAACACCTATTTTTTCATCGCTTTCCATAGCTTTAACTAGCTCTGTAAGCCACCCCTCAGTAACGTAGGCGTCATTATCTAGAAAAGCAATGTACTTGCTTCTAGGATCTAAAAATTCTCTGTCGACATTATGGGAGGCTGAGGCGCCAATATCATGGTCATAATGCAGCAATTTAATTTCTGGAAAAGAATTTTTAAACCATTCATCAATATTCTCAGTTAAGCAGTCCACAACTATTACTTCATAATTGGGATAACTTGTCCGCTTCAAAAATTTTAGGCATTTCTCCAGCTGCTGGATACCTCTAAAATTAATCACTATAACTGATACCTTAGGCGGCTCTCCGCTTCTTAAGCCCATTGCCACCGTAAACCTATCTAATTTTATCAGTTACCTCAACCCACATTCTCATATTTTTAATTTGAGCATTCCAAAATTTAATCTGTAACTTATCTTTAAAACATCTCTCTATGTTCCTCGCTAAAAAATCTGCCAGCTCAAGATAGCAGTCAGAATAGGTTTTAGCCGACAACTCGGCTTCCTCACATATCCTCCAAACATGCTCATTCATGTATAACCCGTTAACTTCCTTCTTTAAATCATTAAATACATTGCGCGGTCTCTTAACATGCAATTCTAAAGGTTTACCTAAACATATTTTATCTCCTATTTGATCCGAGATTCTTTTAAGAAAAACACCTGACCATATATCATCAAATCTATCCACGCCCATATAATTCATATAAAGCTGATAGAAAGCTGGAACGGCTTTAGAAAGGAAAGACGTATTCATACTGCAAACTGAGAAATATACGCCTTTACCTAAAACAACTTTTTCGATCCTTAAGCCTCTACTCTCCACCTTACTCCTCCCGTCAATTCCGCCATAATGAATTAATGTTAAGGCATCTAAATCCGGCTGACCGCGCCAAAGCCCCATGTTAAGCAAGCATTTACCTCCCCCCTCAGTCCAGGCATAATCCTCATCCCTGCAGGGGGACATGTAGGGGTGACCCCTTGGGAAGATCCTTTCATCAACATTTAATAGGAGATTATCCATCGTGTTGTACCATCCCCCCTTAGATTGAACGGTTACGCCGCTTTCACCGAAAAGGTTTGATAAATGCTCCTTAAGGAAGTTTTTTGAAATGTATACGTCATCGTCCAGCTCAATTATTACATCAGCTTGATCCTCATAGGCTTTAAGAAAACCGAAAGATGATTCCGCATGGCATCTTTTTGGAATTAAATTGTAATATTTCTCAAAGGAACCGCCGAACCGACCCTTAAACCATTGCTTCCTCTCCTTTGGCCCATAATATTCATGCATAATAGAAGAGAGTATCTCTGAATTTTTCTTACGAATTTTCTCATCGCCTTCATCCACCACAATAACCTTAACGTTCTCATCCTCACAGTTGAAATCCTTCAGGTTCACTAAAGGATTTATTGATGGAACAATAATGTAAATTAGCATGCTTAATCCTCAAGACATTTAGCAGTTAACAAAAGGATTTTGTAGGAAAACCCTTTTAACTTTTGCGACATTTAAGTCTCTTTTGACGCTCCTATAAAGAAGTGAAAATGATGGTTAAGGGCGATTATAAGCCTTTTGTTTCAATAATTATTCCAGCATTTAACTCGGAAGCAACGATAAAGGATCTTCTAGAATCTCTAATGCTATTAGACTATGATAAGGATCGCCTTGAGATTATACTTGTAGACGGCGGCTCAACTGATGGAACAAGAGAGATAGCAAAAAACTATCCTGTACGAATTATCGTGGAGAATAGAAGGGGGATAAATGTCGCCAGAAATTCAGGTGTGAAATCCAGTAAGGGTGAAATTTTAGTCTTCACAGATTCAGACTGCATCGTTCCGAAAGATTGGATTCGTAAAATAGTGGATGATTTCAGAGATGGGAGCATCGGATGCCTAGGCGGCAGCGCCCTAAGATATGAAGATAACTTCCTCTCCAGATATGCGGACATAAGCGTGGTGCCAGTCTTAAGAAGGTTTAGGAAACGCGAAGTCTTAGATAATGTGAAGCTTCTCTTAAGATACCCTGCCGGATGCAACATGGCTTTCAGAAGGGAAGCCGTGGAAAAAGCAGGGCTATTTAACGAAAAAATCCATTACGGCTTTGATGAAGATGATCTTGCGGAGCGAGTATGCAGATTAGGCTATAAAATGCTGCTTGACCCGGAAGTTATTGTTTGGCATAAGCATAGAAGAAGCTTGCGGAATCTTCTAAAACAATTCTTTAATTATGGCAGGGGCGGAGCTCTCCTCGTTAGAACAGGCATTAAAGGAAAATTTTCACAATGGATTTTAATAAGCCTGCTCTCCTTTTCAGCGTGGATTGCCATATCCATCTCTTTAGCATCACTTTCAATCATGTTCAATAAAATATTTATAATCCCATTTCTCTCGATAACATTTTTCCCCCTGCTTTTTCTAGCCGTGCTTTACACCATCGGGTTTCCTGGAAAAATGGGGCATCGAATTGAAGCCATCGCCTATCCGCTGGTAGATTTGCTGAGGCTTTTATCTTTCAATTTAGGCATAATCTACGGCCTCCTTAGACCGAAGATTTAAGAATAAAAATTCCTGGATGATGCAAAAAATTTCAGTTATATGCGGAAGTATCACATTTTAGAGTTACAGTTAAGTAGAATTAACCCGGAAATATTATAATTGATTCCTTAGAAAAATGGAAAATGAAAGATGACCCCCTATGATTACATACTCAAAAGTTTTAAGCATTATTAAACGTCTCGTAAAGTCTCCCGGTCCCCGTCACGCCCAGATATTTTTAACTAGAAGATGTAATTATCGCTGTAGGGATTGCAACGTGTGGATGAGTCAGGAATCCCGCGAATTATCAACCGAAGAGGTTAAGCGCAGTTTAGATGTTCTGCGTGAGATAGGGGTTTTAGAAATAGTTTTCTCCGGCGGGAACCCCCTTCTTCGCGATGACATAGGTGAAATAATAGATTATGCTTCTAAATATTTTATAACAACAGTCTATGATAATGGTAGTTTAGCGGCGGATAAAATAGATGAAATACGTAATGCCGATTTTGTCGCCATATCTCTTGACACATTAGATGAAAAGAAAAATGATTATTTTAAGGGTGTCGGCGGCGCTTGGAGAAAAGCCATGAACGCCATAGAAATTCTTAAGAAAGAGGGAATCCATGTGGGTGTCTCCCCAACCATATCGCAAATGAACCTTTATGAAATAGTAGATTTTACGAAGTTTTTTATAAAACGTGAGGTGCCTGTGTGGTACTGTCTCTATGCTTACGATTATTCGTTTAGTAACAGCGCATTCTCGATAGGTGTAAAAAACGACGAGTACGAGATAACTGATAGAAAAACTCTGGCTGAGATTTGCGATATACTCATGGGAATGAAGAAGAAAAGCGGATACATCTACATAACCGATAGGACACTTAGGGCAATAAAGCATTTGGCTTTAACCGGCAAAAGATCATGGGAATGCGGGGCTCTTAAAAACTTCCTAGTCGTAGATCATTTAGGCAGAGTTTCAGGCTGCCACTGCAGAGACCCAGTGGCATCAATATTTGATCTGCCGAAGATTTGGAAAAGCCCATACATTAAGAGATTAAGAGACGAGTATAGGCAATGCTCAAGATGCGCCTATCTATGTTACATATTTTATTCGGTTCACGAAGGTTTCCCAGGACTGGTGGACGTAATTATTGATCAAAGGAGGAACGTTAAATCCTATATGGGTAAATAATGATGAAAAGATGATTTTCACGGCAACCTAGAAAAATTAAAATTTAAATTATTTACTTTATGCTATAGGCGATCTGATCATGAAGATTGAGGTTGTAAGTATAGATATGCCGAAAGACAGCAATGTAATTCTTGGAATGTCCCACTTCATAAAGACCGTTGAGGATCTTTACGAGGCAATGGTCAATTCAGTTCCCGGAATAAAGTTTGGTTTAGCATTCTGCGAAAGCAGCGGGGAATGCTTAGTTCGCGTCGAGGGCACGGATGAGGAGCTTAAAAAGGTGGCTGCTGAAAACATGCTTAAACTCGGCTGCGGACACTCCTTCATAATATTTCTGAGAGGAGCCTATCCGATAAATGTGCTTAATGCCATAAAGAGGGTTCCGGAGGTCTGCACCATATATGCAGCTACGGCTAACCCCTTACAGGTTATTGTTGCCGAAACTGAGCAGGGAAGGGGCATAATGGGCGTTATAGACGGCTCAAAGCCCAAGGGTATTGAAGATGAAAAAGGCGTTGAGTGGCGCAGAAGCTTGCTGAGAAAACTTGGATATAAAAAATAGAAGGAAGAACTTGTAATGGATCGGATTATTGAATTGCTGGATGTTTGGAAAGCCTATGATGGTGTTCAGGCTCTTAGGGGACTAAATCTGGACGTGTATAAAGGCGAGATTTTCGGGCTCTTAGGACCTAACGGCGCCGGAAAGACCACGACGATAAAGATCATTGTTGGCCTTTTAAGGATGGATAGGGGCACGGTTAGAGTGAATAATTTCGACATTACCGAGGAGCCGTATAGATATAAAAAGTTTATTGGCTACGTGCCCGAGTCAGTTTCCCTGCCAGATTATCTAACGCTTGAGGAATTTCTAATATACTCGGGGAAGATTAGAGGCGTGCCGAATGAGCAAATTAGGGAGAGAATGAACCATTACATTAACCTTTTCGAGCTTGAAGATAAGAGAAAAGCGCTTATATTATCCTTATCTAGGGGCATGCGGCAGAAGGCCGCTATTGCCGCTGCGTTAATCAATGATCCAGAGATACTTATTCTTGACGAACCATTCATAGGTATAGATCCAGCGGGGCAGCATGCGATAAAAGAAATTTTCAATGAGAGAGTTAACGATGGGAAGACGATTTTCATATCAACACATATGCTTGACACAGCTGAAAGACTATGCGGCAGAGTTGCAATAATCCATAATGGGCAGAACGTTGCCTCAGGAGATCTAAAGAAACTTCAGCGGCTCTCCGAGGTTAGTGAAAACGCAACTTTAGAAGAGGTTTTCTTGAAACTTACGGAAGAAGCTAAAGAACCGATTGTTGAGGAAGCCGCTGAAAGGAGGAGACGCAGCTTTTTAGGCTTAATTGGGAGAAAAACTTAATGGCTTCAAACATTATCTTGGACATTTACAGGCTTAAGATCAAAATATTCTTCGGATCCTTTAGGGCATCTAAAATCAGCCTGGCTTTACTAGCCCTCTACGCTCTAGGTCTCCTCCCAAGTGTATTCGGTTTCTCACTCATGATCACTAGCGCTGTTAATCAGGAGAATGCAAATATAGATATGTACATTGAGAACTTAGCAGCAATCGTAAGTGGCTTTATAAGCATAATTCTCTTATTAACGTTAAGAGGTTACACCGCATTCGAATATGAGCAAAGTTTAATTTTTACGTCTCCAATAACCCCCAGAAAATTTTTATTCGCAAGTTTATTTGCAGATTTGACGGAGTCCCTTCCCTTCACCCATCCAATCTTCATATTGTTTGGCGCGGTAGCGTATTCCCTTAGTATGAGGCCCCTCTCAGCATTAACAATGCTTTTTATTATCATCCTCTTCATCTTCATGCTTCTTTTTCTGAAGATCTCCCTTTCCATAATAAATTCCCTATATAAGAAGCCGTGGCTGAGAGCGATGCTGCTGATTCTCATAGTTCTCTCTCTTCTTCCCGCCTTAGCCGGATTATACGCTGATTTTCCATTAAAGTATAATTTACTTCCCCACCCGTCAACTTTTCTGGCAAGATCTCTCATAAATATCGTGTACGAGAATGGTTTGCAATTGCTGGACAGCATCGGTTTATTTTCCTATTTTATATTCTCGCTAGCACTTTTCATGTTTGTCTCTGGGAAGAACTTTTTCCAGCATGTTACGTATATCCCGTTTATTTCACCATTTGACGCTTCGATGCGTGCGCAGACATTGAAAATGGAGAGAACAATTAAGACTTTTTCGCGAATGGGGTTAATTTTCACTTTAAATGTTGAATCAAAGTCTTTATTGGGCTTTTTAATGAAGAAGGAGATGATCCGTATGCTTCGGGATGGAAGCCTATTCTCCGTAATATTCCTTTATGCAATATTGATAGTAGTAATGTCCTTTACATCAGTCTCAGGAAGCCAAGGAAAAGAAGCTCCTGCTCCCATATTCCTCATGTTCTTTATGGGCACGTATTCGCTCATCACTCCTTTAATGCTCATCAGTAATTGGAGGTTTTCGGACTTTGAGAATATTTGGATACCATTAACTTCCAACCTTGACCCCCGCACATTTGCTAAGGCTCTACTCTATGACCTCATAATAATAGCTTCGCTTGTTCCAGCGGTAATGTCGCTGATTTTATCCGTAATATCCGGCGTTAGCATATTATTGCCGCTTATTTTAATAGTTTCAACTTCAATAATAGGCAGCTCCACAAATCTTTATTTAATGATACGATTCTCCGGAAAAAGAAGGCGGAGCACACCGTCATTTCTTATAGGCTGGGCATCCATGCTACTCTCCGGACTGCTTTTAATCCCAACTTACATCCTCATCCTATTGGGCATGCACCTAAAGATTGATGATGCAATAAATGCTCTAATTTCAATTCCAATGTTAGCCTACTCAATTTTCATCATGAAATATTTTCTGAAGAAAACCGGGGAAAACATAGTTAATATGGAAGTTTAATCATGCTTTAGGAATAATCTTGTCTTGCCATGGGCTTCTTAACTTTAGTGGGAATTCGACTTTAGGCATTAGCGCCATGTTGGGATGGATGAATGGATCCCCATCTGAAAAATGAGTTGATGCAGCAGTTAATAGCGGAAATAAGTATCTGTAAGAAATGTGGTTTATGGAAAAACCGTAAAAATCCAGTTCCAGGCGAGGGCGACTTAAATGCGCCGATAGTTTTCATCGGTGAAGCTCCTGGACGCTGGGAAGATATGGAGGGCAAACCATTTGTTGGGTCGGCTGGAGAACTCTTAAATAGAATCCTCAGGAAGGCCGGGCTTTCAAGAGGCAGCATCTACATAACAAATTTAGTGAAGTGCAGACCCCCAGGCAATAGGGATCCCCACATAAGTGAAATTGAATCCTGCTCCCCATATCTCGATCAGCAGCTAGATATAATAAAGCCTAAAATCATTCTCACTCTTGGACGGCACTCCACATCCTACATGTTTTCAAAAGTGGGCTTAACCTTTAAATCTATAAGCGAAGCTCAGGGAAAAATTTATAAAGCAAAATTAGGAGGCTCGAAAATTTATTTAATCGCATCTTACCACCCAGCCGCAGCTCTATATAACATGCAGCTTGAGGGAGAAATCGAAAAATCCATAAAACTAGCGAAAGATCTCATGAATAAGGTGGAGGAGCGCTGAACAGGGTTTAAAAATATAGCGAATCCACCTGAATCTTTAAAAGCATAATATGCATGAAGAGAAATAAGAGGTGAAAAGAGATGTTTGTAGGATTTCTAACAGCGCCTTTGCGGGGTTGGAGCCTTCAAAAAATTGTCGATTGGGCATCGGCAAACGGCTTTAAGGGCTTAGAGGTTCTCGTTTCACCAACCATGAAGCATATTGAGATTAACAGGGTTTTATCTGGCGGATCGGGGGAAGTGAAGCGTTTATTCGCTGAAAGAGACTTAAAAATAACAAGTTTAGCCTTCTATAGCATAAGGATCCTTGAAGATCCCAGCGATCAGAAGTTCATATCTAAAATTATTGATGCAGCCTCAACATTAGATGTGGACATTATCTGTACCTTAGCTGGTGGACCGGTTAAGGGAAAGGATAAGAAGCAAACTTTAAGGGAAGATTTTCCCATAGTTTTTGGACCAATGGTTGATAAGGCTAGGGAGCACGGTTTAAAGATAGCATTGGAAAACTGGTATGCGACGAATCTTCAAGGCTTAGATCACTTTAAAATTGCTTTTGAAATGATCCCAGATAGGACTCTAGGTTTAAACTTTGATCCATCCCATCTTTTCTGGCAACAGATCGATTACATTGAGGCAGTGTACAGGTTTGGAGATAGAATACATCATACTCATGCTAAAGACGCTGAAATATTGCCCTTTAAACTTAGGGAGGTCGGTGTTCTAGGCCAGGGCTGGTGGAGATACAGAATACCCGGTTGGGGCGGAATAAATTGGCGTGCATATATAACAGCCCTTAAAGAAGCGAAATATGACTATGTCCTCAGCATTGAGCATGAGGATCCATTCTTCGGAGCGGAGGATGGACTAATCAGCAGCAAGAAGCATCTGGAAAGCATCATATAAATTCTCGCCGAATCCCTCTTAATCCATGCCTAAATTCTTCCTTGCATTCGCTATTAACTCTGTCAATATGCTATAGGCTTTTGCTGAGCCATCCATTTTAAGGAATATTACCGTCTCAGTATAGCAGCTTATCGTCTCCTCTATGTTTATTCGCCCCCTAGACATGGCGTTATAAAAAAGGCTTATGCAGCCGGGGGTGCTCACGATTTCACGTGGACTCTGGATCATTATCGCTGCTAAATTATGCTTCTCATCTAGAATTTCTGTGTCGCCAAATTTATGACGGATCTGGCTGAAAATTCTTTGATCAGTTATTAAAGTTAATGTTGCTATTCCCTCTAAAACTTGAAAGAAAGCTTCCGGAAAATCTGCGGACAGCAACCTGGCCCTTTCAAGGTTTCTCCTAGTCCTTTCCACAGTCATTTTCGCCAGATTTGTCCTTATATTTATGACGCTCTCAGCTATAATTTTCAGGTTCTCCAAAGATGGTTTATACTTTATTTTTGCGCGTTTAACCGATGTTATCATGCCTTCCAATGTAACTTTTCTTCCGAGTAATGCTTCAGCTTTGGGCTTAAGTAGGCGGGCTACAGCGCTGAAATTTGCGTAGCCCCTCTCTATAGCATCCTGGATTGAAATGTCATTCTCTATTAGATGCTGAACGATCTTAGCTAAAGATAGTTCGACCAATTTTGGTCACTTAGACCGCTTTAAGTCACAAAATTAGTCAAAAAGAATATTTAATCCTTCCCCTCTTTTTCTTCGGTTAAACATTAGGGTGAACATCTTTGAGGGAAAAAATAGTCTTAGCCTACTCAGGAGGTTTAGACACCTCGGTGCTCATAAAATGGCTTCAGCAGAAATATAACGCTGAAGTTGTAACCGTCACTTTAGATGTTGGGCAGAAAGAGGATCTAAAAGCCATAGAGAAGAAAGCGTTGAATCTCGGCGTTTTAAGGCATTATTCCATCGATGCAAAAGAAGAATTTGTTAAAAACTATATTTTCCCAGCGATTAAGGCGAACGCTCTTTACGAGGGGAAATATCCAGTCAGCACCTCGCTATCCCGACCGCTTATAGCCTTAAAGATAGTTGAGGTTGCGGAAAAAGAGGGCGCCAATGCTGTTGCACATGGATGCACCGGTAAAGGTAACGATCAGGTCCGCATAGAAGTATCTGTAAAAGCTCTGAACCCAAACCTTAAGGTCATAGCGCCCGTCAGAGAATGGAACATGACCAGAGATGCGGAGATAGAGTTCGCTAAAGAGCATGGGATACCGATCCCTATAGACAAAGATAAGCCATACAGCATTGATCAGAATCTTTGGGGGCGCTCAATAGAGTGCGGCATACTTGAGTATCCGGATAAGGAGCCGCCTGAAGATGCTTTCGAATGGACTGTTCCTCCGGAGAGGGCCCCAAACGAGCCGGAGTATGTGAATATTGGATTTGAACGCGGCATTCCAAAGACGCTTAATGGCAGAGAAATGAATCCCGTAGAGTTAATAGAAACTCTCAATATGATCGCTGGAAAGCATGGCGTCGGGCGAATAGATCATGTTGAAGATCGTCTGGTTGGAATAAAGTCCCGTGAAGTTTACGAATGTCCAGCTGCCACCGTAATAATTGAGGCTCACAGAGATCTGGAAAAGATGGTTCTGACCAGACATGAGGTTCTCTTTAAACAGCACATTGACGCATATTGGGCTTATCTAGTTTACGCAGGCTTATGGATGGACCCATTAAAGGAGGATCTCGACGCATTCATCGATAAGACTCAGGAGAAAGTCACAGGTGAAGTTAGGGTTAAACTCTACAAGGGCAGCGCTCAAGTTGTTGGAAGATCCTCACCGTACTCGCTATATGATCTCCATTTAGCCACATATAACATTGACACAACATTTAATCAAACGGCTTCAGCAGGATTCATTGAAATCTGGGGCTTACCAACTAAAGTTTCAAAAGCCCTAAGAAAAATCGAGCGGGCGAAGTAAGAATGTCGGATCTTTTAAGGGGGGGTAGACTCGCACCCTCAAGAAGAGAAATCATTGAATTTGCATCTTCAATAAAAAGTGATGAGAAAATACTTAGGCACATCATAGATATCAACAGGGCGCATGTAATAATGCTGATTGAAAAGGGAATAATCGGTAAAAGCGACGGCTCAAAAATTTTAAACGCCCTACTAAACTTGAGGGAAAACCCGGTCATCCGGCTGGATGTCGAAGACGCCCACATACTTGTTGAGGAGGAAGTGATCAGGAGGGCTGGCTTAGAAATTGGCGGAAACCTTAATCTGGCCAAAAGTCGAAATGATCAGGTTGCAACAGCCCTGAGGATGGAGCTAAGGAATGAAATCCTCAATCTCATAGAGCTAATAGTTAATCTTCAAGATTCCCTACTGTATTTGGCTGAGAAAAATATTGAAACCATAATTCCGGGCTACACGCATCTTCAGCAGGCTCAACCAACAACCTTTGCTCATTATTTACTCGCACAATTTGATGTTTTAGAGAGAAACATTTGGAGGCTTATAGACGCCTATAGACGCGTCAATCTTTCACCCATGGGCGCAGGTGCTTTAGCAACATCAAGCTTTCCAATAAGCCGTGAAAGAGTTGCGGAGCTACTGGGCTTTGAGGGGCTTGTTGAAAACTCCATTGACGCTGTTAGCTCAAGGGATTTCCTGCTTGAAACATTGGCTATTTTATCCATATTGGCTGTTGATTTAAGCCGCTTCGCCGAAGACTTGATAATATGGTCTTCGATGGAATTCAGCCTCCTAGAGATTCCGGACGAATTTACCTCAACAAGCAGCATAATGCCCCAGAAGAAGAATCCGGAAGTCTTAGAGGTTATAAGGGCCAGGATGAGTCATATTTTAGGCGATTTTACAGCGTCTTCAATAATAATGAAGGCATTACCATCAACTTATAATATGGATTTCCAAGAGGCAACGCCGAAGCTTTGGGATGCAATAAAAACGATGAAGGAGAACCTAATGATGCTTTCCGAATTGGTTAGGAATATAAAAATTAGGGAGAACATTACGAATAAGCCATTTACAAGCTTTTTAGCGGCAACCGAACTTGCAAACATACTTGTCAGAAACTATAAGGTTCCTTTTAGAACCGCTCATAAAATTGTCGGCGCCTTAGTGAAAAGGCTAATTGAGGATGGGAAAACATTGCTGGATGCTACGCCGGAGCTGCTGAGCGAAGTATCAAGCGTATTCCTTCAAAAGCCATTAATAATTAAGAGCGGAGATTTGGAAAAAGCCGCAGATTTGAAGAGCTTCATCGAGTCCCACAACGTCAGGGGCGGACCATCAAGGAGGGAAGTTGAAAGGATGATATCTCATCGAAAGATGCTGCTCAGCCAATTTAGAGTTGAGGTTTCAGGCAGAAGAAGGAGGATTGAGGATTCAATAGACATGTTAGATTCATTCTCGAAATATTATGCCGCTCAAGAAAATAACAGAAAAATTTAAATTTAAGTTTCTCATCTGCTTGAGGAAGGGTTCATTGGGAAGCAAGAATCGCCCTGAGAAAGCCGGTAAAGCCGTCCTTGTTCTTGAGGATGAATCATTCTTCATCGGTAAGGGTTTCGGCGCCGTAGGCAAGATTTCCGGCGAGGTTGTTTTCGCAACAGGCATGGTTGGTTATCCCGAGTCATTAACAGATCCATCCTATCATGGGCAAATTTTAACCTTAACCTATCCATTAATTGGGAATTATGGTGTCCCAGCCTATGACCGCGACGAATTCGGCCTTCCAGTTAAGTTTGAGTCCTTAAGCATTAAAGTTGCCGGATTAGTTATTCAGGAGTTATGCTTCAAACCGCATCATTGGGCTTCCAGCAGAACGCTAGATGAATGGCTTAGAAGCGAGGGAGTTCCAGGAATATATGGCATAGACACTAGGAAGCTAACTAAGAGGCTTAGGGAAAGAGGGGTTATGCTTGGGATACTTCAGGTTTGCCGTGAAGGTGAAGAGCCAAACCTTGATGGTTTAGTTAAGGAGGTTAAAAATGTCCAGGACCCAAATATGCGGGATCTAGCGGGGGAAGTGGCAATTAAGGAGCCCATCTATTATGATTGTAAGGGAAGTAAAAGGATAGTCCTTATAGACTGCGGATCTAAAGCCAGCATAATAAGGAATTTTCTTAAAAGGCATGTAGACGTTATAATGGTTCCCTACAATTTTTCAGCAAAGGAGATTCTTGAGTATAAGCCGGACGGCGTTCTAATAAGTAATGGTCCAGGCGACCCAAAGAGATGCGTGAGCACTATAGAAGCAGTTAGATCTCTCGTCGAAGAAGGAATCCCAATTATGGGGATATGCCTCGGAAACCAGATTTTGGCCTTAGCAATGGGCGGCGACACATATAAACTGAAATATGGACATAGGTCGCAGAATCAACCGGCGCTTGACCTTGAAACTGGACGCTGCTACATAACAACTCAAAACCACGGCTACGCGGTTTCACTTAAATCGCTCGAGGAAACCGATTTAAAGTGTTGGTTTATAAATGCGAACGATAAGACCGTTGAGGGAATTAAACTTAAAAACGGTCTGTCCTTTGCTGTTCAATGGCATCCTGAAGCTGCTCCAGGACCATACGATACAGAGTTCCTTTTTGATGAGTTTTTGAGAAGAATCGGGTGAAGGGATCGTGCCGAAATTTGAGTGGCTGCGTAAGGTGCTGATTCTTGGAAGCGGACCGATAAAAATTGGCGAAGCTGCAGAGTTCGATTATTCAGGAAGCCAGTGCTTAAAAGCCCTAAGGGAGGAGGGAATAGAAACCATACTCGTCAACCCGAACATTGCAACCATTCAAACCGATCCTAGACTTGCCGGCAAAGTCTACCTTCTGCCTGTTACCCCCGAGTACGTTGAAAAAGTTATTGCGAAGGAAAGGCCTGATGGAATACTACTTGGTTTTGGCGGGCAAACAGCCTTAAACTGCGGCGTCACATTAGCCAAGAACGGCGTATTTGAAAAATACGACGTGAAGGTATTAGGCACACCAATAAGGGCAATCGAGGAAACTGAGGATAGAGAACTCTTTAAGCAAGCAATGATTAGATCCGGGATCCCAGTTCCAAAGAGTCAATCCGCCACATCAATTGAAGAAGCCCTTAAAGCTGCTGAAGAAATTGGATACCCAGTTATCATAAGAGTTGCCTACACATTGGGCGGTAAGGGTTCCGGAGTTGCTTATAATAAGCGTGAACTACGTGAAATTGTAAGTAGAGCTCTAGCTCATAGCATGATCACGCAAGTTTTGGTGGAGGAATATATTGGACATTGGAAAGAGATCGAATATGAAGTTATGAGGGATTACGAGAACAATTGTATAACGGTCTGCAATATGGAGAACTTCGACCCTATGGGCGTTCACACTGGCGATTCAATAGTTGTCGCTCCATCGCAGACCCTAAATAATCGCGAATATCATATTCTTCGCTCCGCATCCATTAAGGCAGTTCAAAGCTTGGGCATAGTTGGCGAATGCAATATTCAATGGGCGCTTCATCCAAAATCGGAAGAGATAAGGGCTATAGAGATTAATGCTCGAATGTCCAGGAGCTCAGCTTTAGCCAGTAAAGCAACCGGCTATCCTCTTGCTTATATAGCGGCTAAGCTTGCAATAGGCTATTTACTCCCGGAGCTAATAAATAAGGTTACGGGGATAACAACAGCCTGTTTCGAACCAGCCTTAGATTACATTGTTATAAAGATCCCACGCTGGGATCTACGCAAGTTTAGGAATGTTGACCCGCACTTAGGCCCTCAAATGAAGTCCGTTGGGGAGGTTATGGCGATTGGCAGAACATTTGAGGAGGCTTTACAAAAGGCCGTTAGAATGCTTGACATTGGGAAGATAGGGTTAGTTGCAAATAACGATGATGATCAGCCGGAGCCAATTAAAGCCATAAAAGACTGCCTTAAAAACCCAACCGATGAGAGATTATTTAAGATCGTTAAGGCAATAAAAATGGGCATTTCGATTAAAGAGATTTATCGCTTAAGCGGTGTTGACCCATGGTTCCTCTATAAGATTAAAAATATTATTGACATGGAGAAAAAACTGAAGAGTCTCAAAATTAATAGCAGAGAAGCAGTTGAAACCATTAGGGAAGCTAAGCGTCTAGGATTTTCAGATGCGCAAATAGCTAAATGCATAGGTTTAAGCGAGGATGAGGTTAGGCGTTTAAGAAAGTCTTACGGAATCACTCCTGTTGTTAAACAGATTGATACGTTGGCTGCTGAATGGCCTGCAAAGACAAATTACCTGTACTTAACCTATAATGGCGACGAAGATGACATCGAGTTCGATGATAAAAAGAGCAAGGTTATCGTTTTAGGCGCAGGGGTCTTTAGAATAGGCTCAAGCGTCGAGTTCGACTGGAGCTGCGTTAACACAATATGGTCCTTAAAGAAGCATAATATAGATGAAGCAATCATGGTAAACTATAACCCTGAAACCGTATCAACGGACTACGATATATCGGATAAACTCTATTTCGAAGAATTAACGCTTGAGCGGGTTATCGACATATATGAGAAAGAGAAGCCTTTAGGCGTTATTGTCAGCGTAGGCGGTCAGATCCCGAACAATCTGGCTTTAAAGCTCTCTAAGGCCGGCGTGAGGCTGCTTGGAACCTCAAGTGAAAGCATAGATGCCGCTGAGGACCGCTCTAAATTCAGCGCGCTACTTGATAGATTAGGCATCCCGCAACCCAAATGGAGCAAGTTTACAACTATTGAGGAGGCTGAGAAATTCGCCGAAGAAATTGGTTACCCAGTCCTTGTCCGTCCAAGCTATGTGCTGTCCGGTTATGCTATGAGAATCGCATATAGCCAAAAAGATTTAAGGGATTATCTTGAACTTGCAGCCAAAGTCTCGCCGGAACATCCGGTCGTCATATCTAAGTTCATCGAGGGTGCTAAAGAGGTTGAGGTTGACGGCGTCTCTGATGGTGAGGATGTTCTGATAGGCGCTATTATTGAGCATATCGAGCAGGCTGGTGTTCACAGTGGAGACGCTGTTATGAGCATACCTCCGCAATCCTTAAGTAGCGACGTTATTAGAAAGATTGAAGATTACACGCAAAAAATTGCCCGCGCCCTGAAAATTAAGGGGCCATTCAATATTCAATACCTTGTCAAAAATGGAGATGTTTCTGTTATTGAATGTAATCTCAGGGCTTCCCGCTCCCTCCCATACGTGAGCAAAACTAAAGGCGTCAACTTAATAGATGTCTCAACGGCTATAATGCTTGGGAAAAACCTGAAGGAGCTAGGCGTCTATGAGACCCCGCCGACACCCTATGTTGCCGTTAAGGTTCCGCAGTTTAGCTTTATGCGCTTAAGCGGAGCTGATCCAATCCTAGGCGTTGAAATGCTGAGCACCGGTGAGGCTGCATGCATCGGTGAAAACTTTGCAGATGCGCTGCTGAAAGCGTTGCAATCAGCTGAATTCAATCTTCCACGCAGCAGCCCCTCCGCATTGATAACCGTTGGGGGAAAAGAGATGAAGAGGAAAATAGTTCCGCTGGCTAGGAGCCTTAAGGAATTAGGCTTCAAACTATATGCAACCGAGCATACCGCCGATGCCTTACGCAGCGCCAATTTAGATGTGACTGTCCTCTATAAAGTTAGAGAAGTCATGAAGAAGCCGAACATACTAGATTATCTAGTGCAGCGCAAGATCGACCTAGTAATTAATGTTCCAGCCGCCAATCCGGAAAATGTGGACATTATGGAGGATGAGTATATTATCCGCAGGCTCGCTGTTGAGTTCAACATTCCAATAGTCACAACGTTTGAGCTTGCTTCGGCAATAGTTAAAGCCCTAAAATATTATGGAAAAAACGAGGTGACGGTACGGTCGCTAAACGAGTACATGTCCAGTTTACCGTTCAGATATTGGTAGCGTTTTTATGAGCCACCTTTTCCAGCGTCAATACCCGGATGCCCTATTCGAAGAAATCTTTCCCTTCAACCAAATATTTTCTCACGATCTCCTCATTAATCTCTATGCCTAGCCCAGGTTTCTCAGGGACCCTCACAAAACCATCCTTAATTAGAGGTTTCTCCAATCCCTTCACAAACTCCTCCCATTGAGGCGCACCGACTCCATGATGCTCAAATGCAATGAAGTTTTTCGGCATGGCTGCCGCTGCATGGACGTTTGCCATGAAGGCTATTGGAAGCCCATAGTTATGTGGAGCTATTAGCACCCCGTATAGATCGGCGAATTCAGCGATCCACTTGATCTCGGCGATGCCGCCTACGTCGGAAACATCCGGGGCAACTATATCAACGGCATGTTTATCTATAAGATCCTTGAAGCCGTATCTTAGAAAAATCTGCTCTCCGGTGAGAATAGGCGTAGTTGTGCTTATTGAGAGCATGCGGTATAATTGAACCTCTGTGTAGGGCATCAGGTCACCTGAAAGCAGATCCTCAGCCCAAAAAACATTAAACGGCTCTAAAGCTTTAGCCAATCTTAAAGCTGAGGGGAAACTCTGTCCTGGACCGCAATCTAAAGCTAAACCTATTTTATCGCCTAAAACATCCTTTAAGGCTTTCACGATGGCTATCTCGGATTTAATTCCACGCTCAGTCACATGCCCTTTCATTGGGTAGCGCCCATCGGCCTCAAAAGATCCGTCTGGAACACTTAAGAGTTGACCGCCGTGGAAACCAATATCGAACTTCATAATCGTGAAGTTCTCCGGCAATGCCATTATGCGCTTAGCTTTCTCAACGTAGGCTTCAGGAGTATACATTGAGGACGGATCGTTTTTGTCAAGCAATATGCCTGAGCCGCAGTCAGCGTAAACTCTAACTTTATCACGGATCTTGCCTCCGATAAGCCTGTAGACTGGTAAAGCATATGCTTTACCAGTTATGTCCCAGAGGGCCATCTCAACGGCGCTAACCGATGAACCCCATGGTTTAAAGCCTCCCCTATAACGAATCCTAAGCATTACCTTTTCAACCTCGGTGGGATCGCAGCCAACAATGTAGGGTTTCAGCTGTAATACATGCTCCCTAGGGCAATGAGCCTCCCCATAGCCGTAAATTCCCTCATCCGTGTCAACTCGAACTATTCCTATACGTCCAAGTCCCGGAGCATCAACCGTAGCAACCTTTAAATCGCGTATCTTCAACCTTTATGCACCTCTATTTTGCTGAATTTAACATTTAGCCATAGTATGCATGCGAGTTTGCTTATAAGATCTTTCATTACAAGCGGGATCTTAAATCTCCTAAAAATGCTGAGGGAACCCGTAGATCCTTCATCGTCTTTAAACCTGGAGGGGCGCTGAGAACATTAGGTATCGAATTCACAATCACGGCTGCGGTTCCTTTATCACCATGTATGCACGGCGATATCTTTGCATAAACCATCGGTTCACCATCAATCATTATAGAGTCGTACTCTTCCTTCGCGCCATAATATGCCTTAAATATCAGCGTTACCTTAGGTTCATCAGAAATGATCCCGTAGGCTTTCTGAGTTAGCCCAGCCACTAAGCCGGATTCCAGCGACATAAATTTGCTTTTAACCTCCTCATTGGAGATTACGGGCTCTATAGGGTCCTCTTTAACCTCATCGAGTTTCCAGCCCAGCGATTCGGCAATCATCGCTATTGATTCTCTAAGCCCAATGTGACCCATTATTTCGCCTTTAGATGCTTTCTCCTTAAACTCTTCAGGGCTTAGTCCGACGCCTATCTTCTTCTGAAAGGGTAGCCTCCTCTTTGCGGCGTCAATAACTCTTTCAGCACATATGCATCTAATTTCTTGGCATGCCGCCGTCAAGGTTATTACAAGCGTATCCATGACGAATCCTGGATTGATCCCGGTGCCTAGAACTGTGACGCCGTGCTTTTTAGCTAATCCATCGATTTCTTTAGCGATCTCCCCGCTTACAATATATGGATATGAGAGCTCCTCGCATGTTGATATCACATTTAAGCCATGTTTAATGAGCGCGGTTATCTGCGGATATGCCTTCTTAAGAAATGATGTTGTTGCATGTATGGCAACATCGGCTTCAACATTTAGCTCGTCGAGGCTCTTAAAAACCTTCACGTCAAGTTTTCTTTCAAGACCAATTATATCCCCCAGATCCCTGCCAACCTTATCTGGAGCAGCGTCCACAGCGCCAACAATCTTCACGCCTTTTTTCTTCAAAAGAAGCCTCGCTATTTCACAACCTATAGCTCCAACCCCGAAAAGTATAACTCTAATCTCGGAGCCTAAAGGCTTATCTAAATCTTCACTCATATGCTAGCCCAACCAATTCCAGGTTTTACTGGAATAAAATCTTAAATTGTTTCAGCCTTATAAAAGTCTCAGGATCATATACTTTTACCCCCTCAACAACCCGCGTTATTATGCCTTCCTCACTTGGATTATCGGGCTTTAAACCCAGATTAAGCGATTTAAAGAGCCCCAGTAGCTGCCCAAGAATTACATCAACAATCGGCCTGCATTGATCCGGGATCTCACATTTATCTCCGCATTGAATATCAATGGCGTAATCGACATAACGCTCAATCTCATCTTTCAGCCCGCAGCAGACCGCGATTCTTGCTAAACCTAGATTTCTCTCATGAATATCTTTCATAAGGTCGATTTCATAACGTCTAATAAGCGGATTAGAAGAAACGAAATAGACGACCAGAGTCTTATTGTTGATGGCAACTTTCGGACCATGTCTAACCCCAAGGAAAGAGTCAAACTTACATATGATCCGCCCAGCCGTTAGTTCCTGAAGCTTTAAATGTGATTCAGCTGCGCATCCATAAAGGGGACCTGTGCCTAAGAAGAATGCCCTCTCAAAATTCAGATCAGATAAATCATTAATCAGTCCGGAATATTCCATAAGTATTTTCTCAGCCGATTCTGAGACGCATTGAATTATTTTTTCAAATTTTCCCGTTTCATGTATATACGCCAGGAACTGCGCGGTCATAAGCATTGTTGTGAAGGATGATGTCATCGCAAGCCCCTTATCATTAGCCTCTTCAGGGAGCACTATTCGAAGAACATTATTTTCGTTCTTACTTCTCAGCGTCATGAGCTTACCGCCCTCATTACATGTTATAATGACATGGTTGATTTTCTCACAATACTTGTCAGCTATGAAGAAGGCGCCTAAACTTTCAGGGCTGTTCCCAGATCTGGAGAAAGAAATCAGAGTTGTGTCCACATGCTTAAGGAGGATCGATTCCCAGTTTGTCACGATCTCAGTGTTTGCCCTAGCTTCAACATCCACCTGCCACATGTGTCTTAAGAGATCCTCGCAGGATAAGCCAATAAAATGCGATGAGCCAGCTCCGGAAAGAATAACCCTGCTAGCCTTCTCTGCGAGAATCCTGTTTTCAATGAAATCCTCAATCTCATTTTTCCTATTTTTAAGCGTATTGAAGCTTTTAATCCATAATTTTGGCTGCGAGAGTATTTCCTTTGGTGTATATGCAATTCCACGTGCTCTCAATTCCTCAATGGGCAGTGATAGCAGCTTAATGAGCGGATTCATATGTCAACTCACGCTTGCTCTAATTTTTTATTCCAGAATCTCAGATTTTCTGTCCATAATAAAATTAAGCGCTTCATCCTCAGTTATTTTTCCTTCAGCCCCTCCGATATGGAGACATGCAAGGGCTCCAACGGCATTCGCGAACATTATTGAGTCCCTTAAACTCTTATTTTCATGTACGAAGTAATATGTGAAGCCAGCGTCAAATGAGTCTCCAGCACCCGTTGTGTCTATAGGCTTTATCTTAAAGGCTTTAACATTTACGATTTCATCATTACACATGCCAACCGCTCCCTTGCCGCCGCATTTTATGACGACGGTTTTAACTTTTAAACCCAACATTTTCAGAGCATTTAACACGTTATTTGCGCTAGTTATGCCCATCGCTTCATCATCATTTGGCAGAAAAATGTCAGTGTGCTCAAGAATCTCCCAAATTTTCCCGTATCTGCCCTGCGGGTCACATTGCGGATCAAGCGATACTACAAGTCCCTGCTTTTTTGCCTCCGCAAATATTTCGGCTAGAGAGTTCAAGAGTTTCGGCTGGAGATATATTGATGAAACATGTAGGTGATCGTAGCCATTGAAGATTTCTGGTTCAATATCCGATTTCTCTAAGGCGCCTATGCTCCCCATAAATGTGATGAGAGCCTTATTTTCCGGGTATGTTAAAGAAATTGTCACTCCGGTTCTGAGATCATCTCTTACAATGACCTTGTCTATGCCAACACCGTTAGATTTCAGAGCGTTCAGAACTATTTTACCATGCTCATCATTCCCAACTTTTCCAAGAATATCAACTTTAGCGCCGAGCTGAGCCAGCCTGCAGGCAAATATGGACGCTGACCCGCCGAGTACGGTTTTAATATCCTCGCATAATATTTCCCGCCCAAGCTCCGGGAAGGAACTCATTCCGCTAATTATTATGTCAACATTTAAATCTCCAATCACTAGGGTTTTTTTCAAGCTGATTTCCTCCCATATTAACGGAGCCTAGAATCTTCTTATAATATACTGAATCGCAGACTCAAATATTAGTCTGCCATCCCCATATTTAGGCGGCTTACTCATTCTAGTCCAGTCTGGCAATTGCCAACCGTAGTATGCTCTCTCCGGATGGGGCATTAAGCCGAAAACTGTTCCTTCCGGATTGCATATGCCGGCTATGTCATAAAATGATCCGTTTGGATTGTCAGGATATCTTCCTTCAGCATACTCGCCGTTTTCGGTACAATATCTTAAAACTATCTGATCGTTCTCCAGCAGTTTATTCAGAACCTCATTTTCTCTACCGCTCGGCAGCAGAAATCTTCCCTCAGCATGAGACACAGGTATGCGGAGAACCCTACCCTTAGGTATAAGCCTTGTAAATACGCATTTCCCATTATTCTCATGTCTTAAGTAAACCCATCTGCATCTATAACCTATAGGAATATTCGTCGCTAAAGCCGCCTCAGGATGCTCACTGATGCCATTTATTCCCGGAAGCAAGCCCGACTCCACAAGTATCTGGAAGCCGTTGCATATTCCAAGTATCGGTCTGCCCTCATCAATAAATCTCATTATTTCTCTGCCGATTCGCGCCATAATATTTTTTGCAAAGATCACGCCGGCCCTAACATAATCACCATACGCGAAGCCTCCTGGAAAAACTAGGATATGATAGTCCAGTAAGTTTATTCTCCGCAGCACTTCATTAAAGTGATATATGAATGCTTTTACACCTAGATCCTTAAACGACCTTTTTGTTTCAGCATCGCAGTTTGTTCCGCCAACCCTAACTATGCAGACCTTAACTTCCTCACGCTTCATTTATTCCCAAGTCTCCTAGAGGGGTTTCCTCCACGAATTGAGGAGTTTCTCTATGTCAGTTTGGATAACTGGATCGCCGTTCAGACCGTGAACTATGAATGAATCGTCGCTTCTAACCCTACCTATTAAGGCGTGGTACGCTCCCTTAACGGTTGATTCAAATGCCTCCCTATATTTCTCCGAAACCTCAACTAGAAAGCGGCTGTTAGACTCTGAGAACAATATATAATCGTTTCTCCGCAGATTATCGGCTACTGGAACATTTTTAAGCCAGATTTCTAATCCATAACCGCCGGCGAAAGCCATCTCGGCAGCCGCAACAGCTAAGCCGCCCTCAGAAAGGTCGTGGCATGCCCGAATATATCCCTTATCAATCGCCCTCGTTATTGCACGCACGCTGCGTTTAGCCTCTTTAAGCCTAACCTTAGGAACATTTTTCCCTAAGAAACCTTTAATCCTATAATATTCTGAGCCGCCGAGCTCCATATAAGTCCGCCCAACAATATAGATGAGATTTCCAACCTCCTTTAGATCCATTGAAACTATCTTTCTCACATCTGGAACCACCCCGATGGCGGTTATTAGAAGGGTTGGTGTAACCGGTCCAAGCGGCGACTCATTATATAGGCTATCTTTTCCCGAGATAAATGGGGTTCTGAATCCCTTAGCAAAGCGGTAGCATGCTGCGCAAGCCCTAACGAGGGAGCCCAGCCTATCGGGCTTTTCAGGGTTTCCCCAGACGAAATTGTCAAGTAAAGCTATTCTACGTCCACCGACAGCCACATTGTTGCGGATGGCTTCATCAATCGCTGAAGCCGCCATCCAGTATGCGTCAATTTTACCATAGGATGGGTTGATCCCGCATGATATTACGATGCCTCTCCAAGATTTATCTAACGGCTTTATCACGGCGGCATCGCTGGGACCATTATTTTTGCCGCAGAAGGGCTTCAGAACGGTGTTTCCCTTAACTTCATGATCGTATGTTCTAACAACAGATTCCTTACTGGCAACATTCGGCGAAGATAGAATCTCGAGAAGATCCCTCGTTAAATCCTTAGGTTCTGGAAAAGCAGGTTCTTTAAGTTTAGGTTTAACGAATTTAGCTGTCCGCCTAAATCTCGGTGGACTGAAGAGGAACGGTATGTCAAGCTCAGCGATGAGGAAACCTCTATAGGATATTTTCAGCATGCCATCGTTAGTTAATTTACCTATCGATGTTGCCTCAACATTTTCATCATTAAAGATCTTGATCACCTCATCTAGGTTGCTTTCGGGAACTGTGAGAAGCATTCTTTCCTGAGATTCAGAGATATAGATTTCCCAGGGCGCTATGTTTGGATATTTAAGTGGAACTTTATCTAGTTCAAGGCTTGCTCCACACTTGAACTTATATGCTGTCTCCCCAACAGCGCTTGAAAGCCCTCCGCCGCCTAAATCAGTTATTGAGGACGCTAGCTTCAAATCCCTTATGGCTATTACGGCTCGCTTAAGCTTCTCCTCCTCAATTGGATTCGCTATTTGAACCGCTGGCCTGGAAACTTCCTCCGACTTCTCGGTTAACTCTAATGAGGCGAATGTTACGCCGTGTATTCCATCCCTGCCGGTTCTACCGCCCGCTAGAACTAGATGATCACCAGCTCCGGCATTTTTTATATATTTGCTTATTGGCAGCAGCCCTACACAGCCGCAATAAACAACAACATTTCCAACATAGCTCTCATCGAATAGAATGGCGCCGTTAACCGTAGGTATGCCCATATTGTTGCCGTAGCTGCCTATCCCAGCCACAACGCCTCTAAAAATATATCTTGGATGCTTTATTCCCGGCGGAAGCTTTGCAAACTCGTAGT
This sequence comes from uncultured Candidatus Bathyarchaeia archaeon, assembly GCA_964411115.1. Lineage (GTDB taxonomy): Archaea > Thermoproteota > Bathyarchaeia > Bathyarchaeales > DTEX01 > DTEX01. Next base: position 26,281 of record CAYPJR010000001.1, read on the forward strand.
CAAGCGGACCGAAGCCTAAAACGTCCATGCATGCTATTGGATCAGCCCAGACGCCAAGTACATCACGTATAACGCCGCCTACACCGGTTGCGGCGCCACCGAAGGGCTCTATGGCTGATGGATGATTATGGGTTTCAACCTTAACCGCTATCCCATAATCTCCCTCAAAATGGATTATGCCAGCGTTATCCTCAAAAACCGAGATGCACCATGGCATATTAAGTTCCCGAGTGACCTTAGCTATAAAAGTTTTAAACAGCGAGTCTATCTCTCTTCCATCTGGAAGGATAACTAAGCCTTTAAATGTTTTATGGTAGCAGTGCTCGCTCCATGTCTGCCCAATAGCCTGCAACTCAATATCGGTTGGGTTTCTATGCTTCTCTAAAAAATAATTTCTTATGGCAAGCATTTCCTCAAGGTTTAATGCCAAGCCCATTTCTTCGCTTATCTTCAGAAGATCCTTTTCATCCGCTTCCAAAATGTTAATTTCGTAAATCTCGAAGGGCATAGGCTTCCTAACGTAAAGACTTTTACTCATTCTCCGCCTCCTCTATTCTATATTTATAGTCGTCTTTAACAGGATTAGCGAGCAGCCTTCTACACATTTCCTCAACTTTCATCTGAGCGTCATTAATTGATGATGCTTCGAAAAGTATTTCGTATACCTTGCCAACTCTAACGGAGTCAACTGGATAATTCAGCTCAATAAGGGCTTCACGGGTAGTTTCACCTTCAGGGTCAGAGTGTCCAGGTTTTAAATTAACCTCAACCCTCGCAATATATTTCATGAAAGAAAAAGATGGATGATGGAGGTAATTAACTTTGAGGTTGAATTCTACTTCCAGAATGAGGGAGGAACAGTTTCAGGTTTACCGTCAAGATCTAAAGCCACCACGGTGTCTATTGGATCAAGTGGCCTTGGGGGTAAGCCGCGGATGAACACTCTGTCATCCTTCTGTTCAAATTTAAGCGGAGCTTCTGTTGCCAATATATACGCGCGTAGAACCTTATTCTTTATGCCAGCCACGCACATTTCCCTACCTGGCCAATAAAGAACATGCACATACGCTTTATTGCCCTTAGCTGTAACGTATCCTAGATGGTGCGCTCCAAACGGTGCGGCTCCAGCGCCATATATTGATTCACCGTTCCGCTTTAACCATTCGCCTACAACCCTCAATCTGCGCGCGTAAGCCTCAGGTATGCTGCCATCGGATCTCGGACCAACATTAAATAGCAGATTGCCATTCCCAGCAACGCAGCGCGTCAGTAGGCGAACTATTTCCAGCGGACTTTTAAGATGATTATCACCTGCATGATAGCCCCACCAAGCTTCATCTATCGTCATGCATGATTCCCAAGGCCTATCATAGTATCGTATATGCTGCTCAGGGGTCTCAAAATCTTCTGGAACGCCGGAGCGGTTGTTAATAATTATGTCCGGCTGGAGGCTGCGAACCATAGAATTTAAACGTTCCGACTGCCAATCTTCAGCACGATAGGGCCATGCGCCATCATACCATAAAATGTCAATTTTCCCATAATTGCTCATTAACTCGCGAACTTGCGCATGCACATACTCGCGGAATTTAGCCCAACCATCAGGGTTTTTAGATGGGCCATCCCAATATTCGGGCCAACGCCAATCAAGCAGCGAATAGTAAAAGCCTATTCGCATCCCAGCTTTTCGACATGCCTCAACATATTCAGCGATAAAATCTCTTTTTGCCGCAGTTTTTACTGACGTGAAATCTGAGACTTGGCTATCCCAAAGGCAGAATCCATCATGGTGCCTCGTTGTTAAAACCATATATTTCATTCCCGCCTTCTTAGCTAACGCAACCCATTCATCTGCATTGAACTTTGTGGGTTTAAACTTGAAAGCCAACTTAGCGTACTCAGCTTTCGGAATGCGCTCAAAAAACATCACCCATTCGCCGCGTTTCAAAATGGAATAGAGCCCCCAATGAATGAACATTCCAAACCTTGCCTCGATCCACCACTTTAACCTTTCAGGAATAGGCTTCTCAGACATTTAACCACCATTTTCCCTTTTTGTTTTACATGCAAATATAATTTTTATTTTTTAATGGATAAAAGCATCGCTGCGTCGGCTGCTTAAAGCGAGATTGTGAGGTATAGTCAACATGGACTTTCCTTAAAAATTTCATTGTTAAAGAAATGAATCATATTGGGAGACTTACTGGTTTGCCGGTTTCCATAGATATATTTGCAGCTATTGTTACTTCCATAGTTTTTAAGCCGTCGCTGTATGTGCACATTATTCTCGACGGATCGTTGAGGCGCACAGCGTCTATGAAGGCGTTATCCTCTATTTCAAATATGTTTGGTTCGCCAGGAACCTCAATTGGTTCCATGTTTTGTCTAAGCAATCTGAGGTTGTGCTCCCAACCGGTGAATAGCGCCGTGGTTTTATTGGCGTATATAGCTAAGGTTACTCCCCCTCCGCCACCGTTAGCCGAGCATGAAGCCCATAGGCTTCCAACTGCGCCGTTAATGAGCTTCATATTGACGACGCTTGCATCCTCAATATTGTATTTTTCCGGAACACCCTTATTGAAGCCTCTGGCTGGTGAGGCGTAAACCTCCTTCACTTCGCCGCAGAGAAATCTAACTAGGTCAACCGTGTGTGTTACTTGCTCATGGAACTGTCCACCGCTTTTCTCCTTCTCAATCCACCATTCCAATATGGATGATTCCGGTGAGGGATTAGGTGTCCCCCCGATCCAGCCACCTAAAAACAGTATAGGCGGATCTTCGCGTAGTGTCTCCCTGACCACATTAACGCTTTTTCTATAGCGGTTCATATATCCAACGCTTGTAATAATATTCTTTTTCTCAACAGCCGAGGCTATTTTCCTAGCGCGATCTAAATGGAGATCCACTGGTTTTTCAACAAAGAATGGTATATTAAGCTCTACAGCCGCCATCTCTGAGCCATGGGCGAATGGCGGAAGGCAAAAGTACGCTGCATCAAGTTTAACTTTCTCAAACATTTCTTCAGCTTCACTAAAGAATCTAGCTCCTTCAGCGCCAAATTTTTCAGCAGCCATTCTTGCACGTTTTAGATTTACGTCGCAGAATGCGATCATAGAAACGTAGGGATTTTTAGTCAACCCCTTCATGTGTTCAAGGGCTATTCCACCACAGCCAACAAAGCCTACGTTAATCTTAGTCAACTATTTTCCTCTCCAATTCTTTTTCAAAATAATTTAGATGAGACTTTTAAGGTAATTCACGCATTTAGGCAGTTCAACATCCGGGTTCCCGGGTATTCCGCATTCAAGGGCCATAAAGTTTTTATAGCCAATCTTTTTTAGCGCTTCAAATCCGGATTTGAAGTCGGTATGCCCATATCCGGGCAATAATCGGTTACTGTCAGCCAAGTGCACATGAAATATGTAGCCATCAGCGTTCTCTATGCTCTTCGCTATGGTTGCCTCTTCAATATTCATGTGAAAGAAGTCAGCCATAATCTTAATATGCTCCTTTCCAGCGGCTCTACATATTTCAACGGCTTGTTCAAGCCTATTAATAAAGTGGGTTTCGTAGCGGTTTAAGGGCTCAAGCAAAACATAGGCTCCAACATCATCAGCGTATTCGCCTAAGATTCTGCATTCCTCAATCAATATCTGCTTTTCAATCTCTTTAATGTCGGAACGCCACGGATAAAGGTCGGAAATTTTAGGTCCGCCGAATGTTGGAACAGTTATCACGCCGACGCCTCCAAGATCAGCGCATAACTTAAGCCTCTCTTTTATTCCTTCAATGGCTATCTCCCTTGTTTTACGATCCGGCCCAAGCAGATCTCCGCTGTAGCCACTGCAGACCGTTGATAGTTTAATCTTAGATGTGCTTAGGGCTTCTTTCACTTCTCTGAAGCGTTGCGGCAGATCATTCCCCCAAACCTCTAAACCTTCAAAACCATATGCTTCCGTCTTCTGAACTTTTTCATTAAAAGTTTTACCCGGCACCAAGTTTTCCTGAATAGATAGTTTCATGATGCACCACCATATTTTAAGGGTGAAATCACCCAGCAATAAGATTATAAAAAAAGTATTTTTATGCTTTTGCAGTGCCAGTTTTATAAAATGTTACGGAAAAGATGGAGATCTAAGACATATGAGGAGTTTGAGGTTTCCCCAAAGGTCAGTGGGGGGTGCGGCTAATTTCCCCCTCTATTCTAACTGCTTTTTCAAGCTCTCCAAGACTTTTTATGCCCACAGAAACAGCATGCACATATGGGATCTTAAATACATATCTTAAAGCCTCCTCAGCTCTGTCCGCAAGCCTACCCCTAGCCAAAGCCTTCATAAGGTAGACTCCCTTTCCAGCATCATAAAGTCTTTTAACAGCTGAGTGCATAAGCTGAAGGTTTCCTTCCCTAATGTTGAGTCCAACAATGTTTAGAACCGTCAGCACCACATCTACATCTGGAGCGTCAGCTAAGGCTAAAGCCATCTCCGCCGAATGAGTTGAAACCCCAATGGCTCTTATGATTCCCTTCCTCTTGGATTCTAAAAGGAAATTCAGCACTCTTTTTCTGGCATTAAAATCTTCAAGTGTATCAACAGCATGGAGCATAAAAATATCTAAATAGTCGGTTCCTATTTCACGCAGGGCATCCTCAAGATCCCTTCTAGCACCCTCCATATTCCCGCTGTAGGTCTTACTGGTAACTACAACTTTGCTTCTATCAATCACTTTAAGGGCTTCCCTAATTGCCGGATAGGAACCATAACTTTCAGATGAATCCCAAAAATTAACTCCAAGACTGAAACCTCTAAGAAGGATATCGCGGCCTAAGGTTCCTCCATAAACATCAGCGTAATCGGTGCCTATGCAGAGCCTTGAAACTCTAAAGCCAGTATTACCTAAGGATACCACATGCATCTTCGAACCCTATTCATGTAAGCATACACGCATAGTTATATGCTTTTGGGGCAATCCATGGTTAACGCGGAAACTTTCTCTCTAAACTGGAGAAACTTTAGGGTCGGCTCATTTCTTGATAGAAACTAGTATAATCATGTCTCTTTCCAATCCGGCGGGAAAATCATCCATGTAGTATTGAATCAGGAAATCCTGTTTAACTGTGCCAGCTTCAGAGGAGATCCAGTAATTGCCAGTTATATTAATCTTCATAACGATTTCATCAACCAACGTGATTTCTTCCCTGCTATATTCTATTTTAGCGCAGAAGTATGTATTTCCATCCTCCGCAATGATGCTTTCAAAATCCTTCACATGGTTTTTTTCAATTATTTCGCCGAAATATTCAGCCCCCTCAAATGTTAAAGTGAAATTGCTTCTGTGACTCCAACTTTTACCTATGGTTAATGGATATGGGGGTTCAGGTATCGGCTTCTCATATATGCATTCCCTTCCCTCTGAAACCCACCTCTCTAGGGCTCCATCCTCAGTAAGATAGTAATGAATCTTCTGATCCGCTCTTTCAACGATTATTTCTCTTTCGCTGATCTTAAGCCACCTAAATTTGAATTCGTTTCCATCAATACGCTCCCTAAAAATCTTCTCAGTCCCAACAGGCAAATCTGGCCTAGTAATTTCCCCCTCCAAAAATTCCTCCTCTTCAGGAATCTTAATGCTTACGTTTGCTATGAGAGAAGCCATGTTAACTAGGAGTTTGTAGTTGTCCTCAACATAGCAGTAGGGCTCCATCATAAATGTTAAGTCTCCAACGGCTATTACGGTTCCATTTCCCCTCTCAACAGCGGCTATTACAGCGTATTCATCCGCTCTTTCCGCAACTGAAGAATATGTTTCGTTCGATGCCCACGCGATGCCTTTACCAGCCGAATATATGCCGGCTGCGGTGAAGAAAACTAATGAATTTAAATTCCGGGTTAATGCATGATTGCCAAATTTTCTAACATAAATATTTCTATACATCCCAAAATATTCATCTTCATTGTAGAGGTAGCCCTTAGCGAAGGACAGCCCAAATCTAACGGATAACGAATTTACCGGAGCAATTATCTCCGACCTAAGCCCCTCCATCCCTATATATTCCCACGCTGGATCAAAGAAGAGCAGCAGTAGGCCACCCTTCCTCACAAATTTTTCAATTTCATCCGCCTCTTCTGTTGAGTATGGGATCGTTGGGGAAGCCACGATAAGCGCTGATGCATTCTCCAGCCTAGAATGTAAATCGCTCCATGAATATGTGAAACTCACGCTCGCGTTCATCTTCGCCAACTCAAATATTAATTTATCTAGCACCCACCAGGATACTTGATTTCTATGGGAAGTGTCAACTATAACGTTCCCTCTTATGGCGGATAATGTAGCATTAAACTCTACTGGAGAAGCGGAGCTGGAGGATAAGAATAGGGCTTCCGGAGGCAGATAAATATAATGTATTGCCGGCGGCGGATGAAGAGCATTTAACATATCCATAGTTAATATGCCAGCATTCGTCGAAGTGTAGTTCCCAAATTCTGACTGAAACAGTGATTCTTGCATAGCCCTCGGCTTAACTTCAACAACATCGTATCTTGACAGATTGGCTATTTGGGCAGCTTTCTCTATAGCGCTTTGCAGCGAACCTAACTCATCAATCAAGCCGAGATTTAGGGCTTCAACCCCAAGATAAATTAGCGCTCTCCTAAGATGATTCTGGGGGATCTTCAGTTTATCACCTCGATTCTTCTCAATAGCCGAGAGGAAATTATCTAGCGCCCGGCTTAAATTGAATGGGAAAAGGATCTGCGAGAAACCAGTCCACTTATATGCGCCGGTCTCTATGGAAATCTCTGAAGGTATTAATATGGGGGGCATGGAGGCTTTTACGCCTACATTTCCCACCATAGATGTTGGATGGGCAAAGATGTAGTTAGCGGCGACAGCAATATAGTAGCCCCCTGAAAGGGCTGAAACAACCGAGGCCACTAGAGGCTTACTTTTTTTAAGCGCCAGAAGATCAAAGTAAATCTGCTCAACGTAGTCCGCGTAGCCTCCGCCGGAATCAATAACCATAACAACAGCCTTGATGCTATTATTAGAAATTGCTTGACTTATAACATCAAGGTGACGCTTCACAACGCTGGGTTCCTCTATATAACCCTCAATCCTTATAACGCCTACAAAGTCCCTTCTAGAAGGGACTGGGCTAATTCTAAGATAGATTGCGTAGCCAACCAGCAAAATAAGAACGATGGCAAGTAATGCTGCGGCTATAACTCTTCTCTCATCGGCAGATTTAAGCAACTTAAGCATATCCCACCTTCAATCCTGATGATAAGGGTTAGAAAACCCTTTTGAATCACCAAAATAATTGAAAGCATGCTACAATATTTAAACCTTATTCGCTAAGTAAGGTTTAGCTGAGCTGGCAACTGCATGCTTCGGAAACCTTCGTGAATTCTTCCCCCCTTTCTATTTTTGACATGTTTTTAAGTTTTCCCCGCATCTTTACCTCCGCCTTTTAATTACTGTTATGCCGCATTAAGTTAGGGCTCTATAACCTTAAGGGTTTGCTCATAATATCTTCCCGGCTCATAAGTTAAGGTTATTTGATGAAAAACTTTATTCTCCGCACTGACCTTCTCCAGGTTTCCCTCGACATAGATTATTTCATCCCTCCAAGCCTGCATCCTAAACTCCTCAACAAATGAGATTACCCTCCTAATCTCATCAGCCCTCAGGCCCTCCAGAATATCCAAAATTTCAATTGGATATATAGACGGCATAAAGGCGTTTTCTTCATCATTTAAAACTCTCGCTTTAGCCTTAATCCGCCCCTCGCCAGCTATTCTATAGTCTTCCCCATATTCATCATATATTTCATTCCATTCCCTAACAGGCTCAAATTCAACCTTAATTCGCCTATTTGCATAACTGCTGTCGAAAACGGCGTATATCATCTTTCTGCGCTGATGCCACAGAAATTCTTTGGCTGAATAATTTTTAAAACGCCACCTTTTTCCTCTGATAGCATCATCATTTATAAACTCGTTTCTAAGCTTAGATTCCGGGTCGCTATAGATTTCCTCTAAAACGCTCCGCAAAACCCTCAAGTTATTCTTTCCATAAATTATTAAATCTATGTCTGAGAAAAGTGGATGATAGAAATCATGAAGCATGGAGCCAAATACGCCGAAATTATCCGCTGAAAGCTCTGAAACCGAAAGAATTGAATTAAGGATATCTTTAAGTGAAAGAATTAACTCATCTCCAGGTTCTTTTAGAAGCAACTCACGCAGCTTATTTTCCGGCTTTCTAACCTCCGCTATTAAATCGTTTTTAACTCCAATAAGCCGCTTTTGAAGCGGCCCATAAAAAACCGTATATTTCGGAAATCTTTCAAGGATGAATTTTATTCCCTCATCAGCATAAAACTTGTAAAATGCTTTAAAACCCCTGGATCTAAATGCCCTCGGATTATCTGAAACATAAACGCTGCCTGGAGCGTATTCTACATCGCATATATAGCCTTCAGGGGGGTGCGAGTAGCCGTAAACGCGAAAGATTATCCCCTCGCTGGAGATTATTGCATCCCTATCCCTTAATCTTAGGCTAGGCTTAACCATCCTTTTTACGGTTCAACAGGCCATATATATTCATTCTCTAAAAATCCGGTTCCAACAACAACTTGATAGTGGCTTTTTCCAGTTTCAATATTCTTAACGCGTTCAAGCATCCCGGAAACCTCGATTTTCCGTAATTTTTTCGCTATATTTCTATACGCGCCAATCATGGAAACTACATATGTTGGCTTCTCTTCAACATCGGATTCGCTGTTCAGGGGGTTATAATCACCTATCCTATATATCGCAGGCCTAAACATTGCTTCAGAATCATCAAGGATTCTACATTGAAATCTTATCGGCTTTAATATTTCATAAATATTCTCCCCATACCTCACATTTACCTCCTCAAATTTTCTAACGGCATTATAGACGAAGATTTTCCCCTTGAAGATCCCCCTATGCCTCCTAATCTCATCAAGCTTATTAGCGAAAATATACTTTAACACTCCGTTGGCGACAAGATTTTCAATAGCCCTCTCAACTCTCCTGAAGTTTTCAGCGCCATAAACAACTATGTCGATATCTGAAAGATTCGAATGCATGCCTAGCGCTATTGAGCCATGAATCCCGAAAAAGTTAAAGTCAACATTGGCTTCGGACGAAAGCATTAAAATGAGCTCTAAGGCAAGATTCTCCAGATTGTCTCTTCTTGATTGCGATGCGATTCTTTTTAGACAGTCTCCCGGAGTAAAAATCTCCTTCGCATGGCTTAATGGAACGCTTATAACTTCCTTCATTCTATATGGGCAGAAATACACGTAATGGCTAAAATTCCTCTTTAGGGCTTCAACTAGAAGCCTATAATTTTTCGCCGTATAAAGCTCCTCAGCCCTATGGAGTGTTATATCTCTGAAATTCCATGTTCTATTAAGGTATCTTAATGGGAATAGGCTTGCATGCTCCGACGGTATGTACTTTAGGAAGGCAAAAGCTCTCTCAGGCGGATGTTCATATCCAAACGTGTAAAATACAAAGCCGTCCTTTGTGAATATTATGTCTCCATCCCTAAGATTACAAGAATCCGTCTATCATCATCTCCCAACGACAAATGGGGAATCAATCCTTTTACTCTAGCAACCCAAGTCTTTTAAGCGTTTCATCTTTAGGAACCCCATTTTCATCCCATCCTCTAGCCGCATAATACTCGTTTAGCATTACATTAAGATCTTCTGAGCTGATGAAGTGCCCCAATGTTCCCCCCTCGCTTAGTCCCTCATGCATTATGCGGTAGGGTAAAGTATCATTTTTCCGCGTGATGCCGCATTTAACATTGAACATTCTCTTGATGTTATATATTCTCTCCCCAGCTTGAAGTATTTGCTCCAAAGTTGTGGAGATTCCCGTAGCAAGCGTGTATAGTCCAGGTATATGACCCGGCGGTATACCGAGGAACTTGCATATTATCAGCGACTCAAGAACTTCATGCCAATTCTGCACAATTGCCAAAACTTTTCCCTTGCCTTTTATTTCAAATCTGTCAAGCCGCTCATATATCTTCAGATCCGTTATTCTCTCCCCCTGCTCCACGCGGAGTATTAAACCCTGTAAGTGGCATGCCCCTCTATTCGATACAGCATATTGGAGCCCCATACCCTTGAATGCCCTGGGATCATGCATTGGCATTTCAAGCCCCTTAACATGCATAGCGAACCTTTCACTTTCCATGCCGATTTTTTCCGACGCCCTCTTAACGCCTTCGGCTAGGATATCACCCAGCCCCTTTCTTTCACCTATGGCTTCAATCAGCCTAAGTATTGCCTCAGCATTGCCCCACTTCAAGTTTAGCCCCATCGCATCTTGCTCATTAATTATCCCTTTCTCATAGCATTCCATCGCGAAGGCGATGCATACGCCTGCTGAAATAGTATCTAAACCATAATGGTTACATAGTAAGTTCGCCCTAACTATGACGTCTAATCTGTCGTTTAACAGAAGTGAGCCGAGAGCGGTTAATGTTTCATATTCAGGTCCCCTCTTGAGTTCCAGCCCAGCATATGGTTCCTCATCAACCCTCACGTATCTCCAGCATGCTATTGGACAGTTCCAGCATGCCCTTTTACCCTTAACCATCTTAGCATTATATGTTTCACCGGATATTCTGTCAATTTCATCCCACTTTCCTAGGGCAAAATTCTTTATTGGAGCATCTCCATATTCATAGAAGGACAAAAGTTCCCCGCTTGTGCCATACGAAGCGTGTATTTGAGTTGTTGGGAAAGACATTATTTGGGGATATATTCGCCTTAATATATTGCGAATTCTCTCAGGATCCTTCATCGGGATTTCCTTAGTTCCCCTAACAACCACGGCCTTCAGCATCTTTGAACCCATAACCGCGCCCATTCCGCATCTTCCAGCGGCTCTCCCCTCATCGTTTATGATCGCCGCAAACCTAACCAGCCTTTCGCCAGCCGGCCCTATGCATGCAACCTTAAATTCCCCACCAAGATGCTCCTTAATCAATTCCTCAGTTTCAAGGCATCCCCTGCCCCAAAGATTGCCAGCATTTTCCAAACTGACATACTCATCATTAATTAAAAGGTAAACAGGTTTCTCCGATCTTCCCTCAATCACTATGCCGTCATACCCCGCCCTTTTAAGCTCCCTAGCCCAGAAACCACCTGAATGGGCTTCGCCCCAAGCATTAGTTAGGGGAGATTTAGCACAGACAACATATCGTCCGGTGCATGGAACTAGGGTTCCCGTGAGCGGGCCAGTCATGAAAATAAGCCTATTCTCAGGGTCGAAAGGTGAAAATTCCGGTTTAACCTCATCATAAATTATTTTAGCTGCTAACCCAACTCCTCCAATAAATTTCTTTAATGTCTCCTCATCAACCTCGTCAATCCATATTTTCTCAGATGATAAGTCTACTCTTAATATCTTACCCATGTAACCATGCAACATGAATCACCTGAAACGTTAAACTTTGTAAAGTCTCTTTATTAGCTCCATATCTTCCTCAGGAATCAGAGGCAGATCCTTCTTAAATAAATATGCAACAAGCTGCACCGTAGCAACCTCCTCCAAAGTTTCAACAATAGCCTCTGCTTCTAGAAGATTGCTTCCAACCCCTATAACACCGTGATTCATAAGTATCAGGGCTCTAGCACCCTCTATGTGTTTGCTAACAAGGTCTGCCAGGGCGTCTGTACCCGGGAAAGCCCACGGCACCACCTGAACCCTTCTCAAAACAACAGCCGCTTCAACCGTTACTGGCTGTATCGGGATCCCAGCTAAAGCTAAGCCGGTTGCGATCGGATTATGGCTGTGGATAACCGCGTTCACATCAGCCCTTTTCCTGTAAATTGCAGCGTGAAACGGTGTCTCCACAGATGGCCTTAAAAAGCCTTCAGTAACTCTACCGTTTAAATCCGCCTTTATTAAGTCATTTGGCATTAATTCGCCCTTAAAAACGCCGCTTGGCGTTATCCAAAACTCGCTTGCGCCCGGTAGGCGGGCGCTAACATTTCCGCCTAAAGCAGATATTAACCCTCGATCGAATAGTCTCCTTATAGTTTTACAAATTTCTCCCTTTAACTCCTCCTCAAAATCTCCTGCTGAAAACTCTCCCAAATGTAATCACCTGATATTATATGTTCTAAGGTTCAGTCCTCAATAATATTTACGGCTAAAATAAACTTTTTTATGAACCCGCTAATTTCACGCGTTTAGAACAAATATGCAATTTCAGGATAAAGGATTTATCTCTCGACGAGAATTATTTCGCAGCCCCGATGATTTGCGATGGACGGACTGAGCATGTGATGAACCATTGCAGATATGAGGGGTGAACCATTGAGGCGTGAGCTTTTTTCTTTTCAGGCAATACTAGATTGGAAAAGAATATTTTGATATTGGACGCATAATATTATTGAGGTTTAATGGTGAAGGAAGAATCTGAAATTGAGGCTTTAGAGAACATCTGCGAAGAGATTAAGGAAAGTGGAAAAGTAACAGGTGAAAATTTAACTCGCCTAGCAGCATTATTCGGTTCTCGTTTTCAGAAAGCCTGGGAGGCTGTTAGAGGAAACAGGGTTAAAAAGTACATTTTTAAGCCTAGTGAAAGAGTGATTTGGATAGTTGTTGGTAGAGAAAGAGATTATCTCGTCATGCCAGACGCTGGATTCTGCTCATGTGACGATTTTTACTTCCATGTTATGAGCAGGAAAGCCCATTTATGTTACCATTTGATCGGACAGAAACTTGCCGAGTCATTAGGCTGGTATGATGAAATAGAAGAGAACGATGACATGTATGACTTCCTAATGAATGAGTGGAAAAAGGCAATACCTTAAATATTTGTCCACGAAAAATTTTAGGGGTTGAACCTCTATGAGCGCGGAAGCATACTTTAATACGCTTGGATCAGCCATATTAGCCCTTGTCTTCGTAGCCTTTATGCTTATCTTTCTATACCTGGTTTACTGCGAGGAGGAGAAAGCGGCATCTAAATCTTAAGCGTTGTCACCATCAGTATTCTATTCCCCTCCTAGCTTGGACGCCCACCCTCCATGGATGCTTTACCTCCCGCATCTCTGTAACTAAATCAGCTCTTTCAACAAGCTCCCTAGGTGCATTTCTGCCCGTTAAAACAACGGTTGTAGATTCAGGTATATCCCTTAAAAGATCAAGCACATCGCTTAATTTAATTAAACCTACTGAGACGGCGAGGTTTATTTCATCTAAAATTAGAAGGCGGGGTTTCATCCTTAGGGCTTTCCTAGCGAAATTAAGCCCCCTCTCCGCCAGATCATAATCAATTGGCTCAGGATTTTTAAGATCTATAAATTCCCTGCGTCCAAACTGATGAATCTCATAGTTAGGTGCAAGCCTTCTTCTAATCTTATATTCGCCTACATCTTTACGTCCCTTCATAAATTGAACTATTATGACTTTATATCCATGTCCAACAGCCCTTAATGCTAGGCCGAAGGCTGTAATTGATTTGCCTTCACCATCACCCGTATATAGATGTATAAAACCCATAGGCATCACCAAAACATTAATAACTATTTTTTATGTATTAGCCGCTGAAAATATTTAATATTGCCGCTTAATCTGCAATCGGTTATTTTATATAAAAACTTATATTTTGTGCACCTAATTGAATAATTATTGCTGATAGATGGAGGTATTATCCGATGGAAGTATTTAATGTGATACTAAATAGGAGAAGCATTAGGAAATATAGGAAAGAGCCGATACCTGACAGCGTTTTAGAGAAAATTCTAGAGGCAGGTAGACTCGCACCTTCAGCTGCTAATAGGCAACCATGGTACTTCATAGTGGTGAAGGATGAGAAGATTAAGGAAATGCTTGTAGATGCATGTAGGGGCCAAAAATTTGTTGGCGAATCTGGAGCGGTGATCGCTGTTTTAGGAGACCAAAATATTTCCAGATGGTACAGGCAGGATCCGTTCATAGCTGCAAGTTTCATGACCCTAGAGGCTTACGAAGAGGGGTTGGGCGTCTGCTGGATAGGGGCATTTGAGGAGGAAAAAGTTAAACATGTTTTAAAAATACCTGAGAACTTATCCGTGGTGATACTATTGACGGTTGGATATCCAGATGAGGAGCCGTCTCCAAGGCCTAGAAAGCCTAGAGAGCAAATATTTTTCCTTGACGAGTATGGTAAAACATATTCATTCCGGACCTTAAAGTAGCTTAGTCGCATGGATAATTTTTACCCATCTTCCGCTTTAACTTTCCTAAGCATCTTTCGCAGAATCCAGGTTTTTTCCTATCGGTCATACCTATATGAAGTGAGAAGTGCATGACGCATAAAGGGTTTGGACAATGAACTAAACCGCATGTATGCCCTATTTCATGCACAGCCTCTTTAATGGATCTCTCTATGAAAAGCTGCTCATTAGGTGGTTCACCATAAAACTCAGGCCTAAGCCTATAAAGCGATATTATTGCCGCTTTACCGGGACATTGAGCCTCGCCAAAAATGAAGTTCATTCCTTGAGCATAAATATCGACGTTAACAATGCCCAAAAGGATGCATTGGCTCTCGCCCTCAATTTTTAACTTGTAATTTAATATTTCCTTTAATATCGGCTCAGACCTATATTGCCCCCTTATAGGGTTGTAGGCTTTTTCAGGCAGCTGTAAATTATCTTCCAAGATTCTGCAGGTGCATGTGGGAAAAGCCTCTTCTACGCCTCTTGAGATGCGCTCCAAGATTTTCCTCTCAAAGTTGCCGATCTGAATTATGCATACTTCCATTTCCTAAACCCAGCCTATGTGAGCCACAACGTCTAAAGGCTGTGGTTTTTTGAGGACTTAGATAACAAATGTGTCTCCTGGATTTGGAGCAAAAGCTTCAAGCCCAACTTCTTCTTTAATCCACTTCGCAAACTTCTGGCAGTTTCCGTTAGCCCCATGAATAGTATAAACCGTAGGTTTACCCTTAAGCCTTTTAACGGTTTCCTTAAGCTCCTTTGCACCGCAATGGGATGAGAAATCGAAGAAGCCAACTTTAGCTTTGATCTTACGGACTTTACCATCTATGACGCATCTGCCAGTCTCCATTAGCTCACGTCCAGGGGTTCCGGGAATTTGATAACCAACTAGGAACACAGCGTTCCTAGATTTCTTTCCAACAGTCTGAATATAGTAGCTCGCTGGGCCGCCCTTCAGCATGCCAGCTGGCGCTATTATGACACCGGGCCTTTTCGCCACCCTCTTTCGTTCTCTCCAGTCATCAATCCATCCAACCATATGAACGGCGTCCATAAATAACCGCGGATCCTTAATGAATTCTAAATGATTCATTATTATCCTGCTGGCTTCACGAGCCATTCCATCTATGACGACTGAATGCTCAAAATGATGGGCTGCGAGAACACATGCGATCTCCTGCGCCCGCCCAACACTAAACGCTGGGACAAGAACGACTCCGCCTGACTCAACAACATCAGTAACTTCGTTAATAAATTTCTCTTCCAGAATTTTACGTTCAGTATGATCTTCGCTGGCATATGTGCTTTCAATAATAACTGCATCCAATTCGCCGCAATTGAAAACCGCGCCTTTAAGCAACCTGGTTTCTATAGTGTTAAAGTCGCTTGTATATAGTAGGCGCTTTCCTTCAGCTTCCACGAGAACCGAGGCTCCGCCTGGAAGATGCCCGGAATTCAATAATCTAAATTTTATATCACCCACAGTTACCTCTTCCTCATAATTGATGCTTACGTGGCTCCTAATCATGGAGTTAAGCTCTATGTACTCAAAGGGCAGATAGTAGCTTGATAGATGAATGAAATCCTTTATCAGTAGAGCGGTTAGGCTTAAGTTCAGCCTAGTTCCATAAACCTTTTTCGGTTCGCTTATGTGAAATATTGGAATTGCCCCTGAATGATCCAGATGGCTATGTGTTGCAACTATGGCGTCAACCTCTTTTGGCGGTATATGCATTGGGAAGCCGGGTGTATGATTAAGCATGACCCCATAGTCTAGCAAAATTTGCGCCCTGCTGGTTTTCACAGCCACGGCTGCCCTACCAACTTCCCTGGCTCCGCCTAAGAATTTGATTTCCAACGAATCTTTCTCCACCATTCATTTATGGTTTACCTGACTCAGACTCTTTCTTTAATTAAATGCAGGGTTTCTATATTAACTTTTTTAATGTTTATCGGTTTAGCGTCCATGCCTAATGTCTCTTTAAATAATGAAGTCGAAATCATATTATTAAGTGCAATTTTTAGATGCGCTTTCAGCTTGTTAAGAAATAATCTTTTTAACGCCCGATGTCAGAGGCAATCTTTCAATTTTAATTTTATCTCTATAGGGACCATTAGCGTAGATTTCAGCTAAATCTCTGCTCCAACCATCCTCCACGAGCAGTATAATGGTTGTGTATTGTGATCTATTAATGTATTCAAGGATTTGGTGGGCAACATGTTTTATGGATTCAATATCGGGCGGATAGGCGTATTCATATTGATACAGAGGGTAAGTTTCGGCGAGCTCCATAGGTATTACGCCGAAGGGGGGCGAATAAAAACATACGTGAGCAACGCCTGGATCTAAACCAGCCTTTTTACATATTGCAGAAACTATCTTCCTGTAGAGCCCACGTCTTCGAGTATTTTTTGCTTCAAGGTCCGGTATTAAAATTAAGATTTTAGCCCATTCCGGTGGGGAGTACCTCTCCCTTAACCTCTTAACATGGCGGGTTACCTCCGGCCTGATTAATCCAATGGAGCTGAAGAAGAAAAGCCCCCTCTTTTTAATTTGCGGACTGTGCTTCTCAATGTATTCGCTATATTTTTTCAGATTCTTCAATGCTTGGAGAAGCGATGGATGCGCATGAGATTTCATCTCCACATATTCCCATAATCTTCCCTCGGATATTGCCTGTTTAACCCTTCTAATTTCTGAAAAACAAACATAAAGATTATGCATACTCAGATTCTTCTCCCGCTCATCTTTAGGCATCTCCATAAGATCCCTAGGTTCATATTTAACGCAAACAGGGCATGAGCAGGGTAGATATTCAAGATCTTTAAGATGCATCGTTCCATAGTCTGTTAGGTAGCGGTTCTCCCTAGCGAACAGCGAATAAGCCGCTGAATCGAAAATATCGCATCCAAGGACAACTATTAATGGAAAAATAAGCGGGTGCCCAGCTCCAAAAAGGTGAAATGGGCGGTTTATTGGAGCATTCATCTTCGCTGTGAGCACCATATCGACAAGCACAGTAAATAGATACTGCTCCATGACAGGCGTTGGGCTACCTAAAGCATGAATATGGAAAGGAAGATTCCCGATCTCCCTAGCCGAGGAGGCCACAAGATTAAGGAAGCAGCCCCCCTGAATTGGGCCAACCCAGGCTATGTCCATGCGTCTTCTAAGGTTCTCAAGCTCTTTAGCTCTTCTCAATGTTTCATCAACGGTGTATTTTGCATGATCTGATGAGACGCCCCAGCCGGTTGGAACATCAAGAATCGTTGCGATATCCGTATCTATTTCCTCCTGATACCTTATGATCTCCTCATTAGTTACTTCCACGCTTCCGTAAGCCAGAATCTGATATGCGCCGGAATCCGTCATCACAACGCCTGGAAAATCAAGTATTCCATGAATCCCCCTCTCCTTTGCCTTTTCACCAAAATATTTCTTTACAATGTACGCATTTGTTATTAGGGCGTTACAGCCAAAGAGATCCCAGAGTTCTCTGGGCTTCACAACTTCTCTAGCCGGATTTATTACGGGAAGAAAAATCGGCGTTTCAACAGTTCCGCTTTTTGTTCTGAACCTTCCTATTCTGGCTAGGAGATCCTTATCACGTACTTCAAATTCAATCATATATTCAAGTGCACCCGCTTATGCCTCTATTGGGCGATATCTCCGGCTTAAAGTAAGATCATTAATGTGCTACTTAAGTGTATTCTGCAGCTAGAGAACGCGAGAATATTAAGCGGCGTATATCTGATGAAGAGCGGCTTCCGCCACCGATAAAGTTAAAAGTGGGATTGCTGAAACGTTTAAGGGACTATGAGTGAGAAATCTGAGAAGGATAAATTGGATTCGGAAAGAAAGGTCATTGTGGAGGGCTCATCTAACTTTCAATTTAACGCAGCTTACCTTGCATATTCAGAAGCCTATGATAAAAATTCTGACCCTGAGGTAAGAAAGTATCTGAATCAAAATATAATTGCTCTTCAGCAGAACAAAATAGACTATCAGACATTCTATAGGAACATAAATCAGTACCGCCAGATTAACACCGCTCAGTATTATTCCAGATCAAGCATAAAAACGCAGAGTAAAGGCGAATGGCGCAGCAAAATGCGTAAAATAGAGAGAGAAAAAAGATACGAAAAATAGTGGGAAACTGCTGAAAACTCAGAATTTCAATAGATATCCGCCATTTTTACCAGAGTAAATATTGGATCATTTATTAATGAAATTCCCTTTTTCACTTAAGATTTATTACTGAGCTCCTCCACTTTTTTAGAGGTTAAATCCCAACCTGATAAATATGGAATCAGCAGTTGATATGCAGGTAATCCTCCAGGTTTCGGCGGATTGGATCTTCCAGCTAATTTGGATATTAGCCTTTATAATCATCTGGGTTTATGGGCAGCGGATTCAGACCATACTAACGCTTAAGGAGATTGAAGGGTCGCTTTCTAGACTTAAATATATGAGAGATAGGGGGAGACAGATAGCTATTTCAACGATTAAGGAGATAGGTAAACCCGCCGAGGATCCGACGGCTAGGGTTGACCGTTTACTGGAGCATGTAGACATAGAACCCGTCAGCCTGGATCCAACCGGCATAATTAGGAGACTGGAGCATATAATAGACGTTAGAGACTTTAGGTTTAAGGAGGAGGTGCGGCAGATGGCACCTCAAGCTGATGAAACGCAAATAAATAATATAGCGAATGTGCTTGAAGCAGCGTTGGCATTAAACCATGTTTATAAAGTTGTAAGGCACTACTATTTGATGGGAAAGAAAACATTAAGTTTTTATGTAATTCTGCAGATTCAAATGCTTCTTCCACTGATAATGAGGGAATCTGAAGCTTTTGTAAACGCCTTAAAGGCATTCACTTTGGGTCAGCCAATAGGCGACGGCGCAGGCGCTCTTGTCGCTGCGAGACTAATGCATGACAAAGAGAAGAGGCTGATAGCTCAAGACACCGTTGTAAGTGAGACGCAGATAGAGGGGCGGAGGACATATGTAATAAAGGCTAAGGGTCCAGGCGGAAACGTCGGCAAGCCAGGTGAAGCCATAAAGCAGATACTTGAGGAGGAAGAGGGAAAAGTTGCTTTAATCATAATTATTGATGCGGCTCAAAAGCTTGAGGGTGAAAAAGCAGGCGACGTGGCTGAGGGGGTTGGGGTTGCCATAGGTGGACCTGGAGTTGATAAATATAAGGTTGAGGAGGTAGCCGCGAAATATAAGGTTCCATTGAGAGCGATTCTCATAAAAGAGAGCATTGAAGATGTTGTTTCCACCATGAGAAAAGAAATAGTTGACGGGGTGGAGGAGGCAATAGAGAGGGTTAAAAGAATTATCCGTGAAAGCACTAATGAGGGAGATACTGTTATAATCGCCGGGATAGGAAACACTATTGGGATAGCTCAATAGATTGGTGGGCTACGCATGGATGAAAGGGAGCCGAGAAGAACACCTATATTTTTCATGTCCGTCATAGTCTTCATGCTCATTATGTCATTAGCAGCTCTTCTCCTGGCAATAGAAGCGTACTTAGTGCAGGGAAAACTTGAAATGATAAACATTATTTTGAGCGCAAGCGCGTTGTCATTATCTTTATACATGTTCATTCAGATAAGGAGAAGACCAGTAAGTTTAGGATTTGAAATGCTTAAAGTCTCAACCGTAATACGATGCCTAAAATGCGACTATAAAAATGTGAGGGAGTTTGAAAAGGGAGATTACATATTAAGAAACGCCGGCTCATGCCCAAAATGCGGTGGAACGCTTATTATATATTCAATTTTTAGAGAATCGAAAGAGAAAGATTAAAACTCATCCCGCATTAATATATACAAGCGCTAGGTTAACACAATAATGTCTCTGTCGCCTACATAAATCGTATGCTCGGCTTGAGCAACCGGCTTCAGACTTGCTTCTATGAAAACCGGGTATGACATTAAATATTTTAATGATATAAGCTCTGCGAAAGCCCGTTTATATGCTTCCTCCCGCCCTAAGCTTCTTCTCAACCATCTTTCAGCGAAGGGCAGAGTTTTAAAGTTTTCATTAATAAAATTTAGCAAACTTTTAATTTCAGCTCGCTTCTGAGCAAACTTATGCTTCACAACCCTGAAGATATATCTCTCGCGGCCATCCTCAACTATTCCAAGAGCATCCTTAAGCGTGACGAATGGTTCAATTGCGTAAACGCATCCAGAAGCGATTTTTTCTAGAGAAAAATGAGAAATATTCGGTATAGATTTCCCAGCATGAATAATGTATCGGCCAATTTGATGCCCAGTTAGGTTCGAAACCGGCTTGAAACCGTACCGCTCAATTGCCGCTTGAATCTCGGAACTAACCTTCGAAACCGATATTCCGGGACGCATAATATTTATAGCTGCCTCAAGCGCTTTCTCCGCAGCATAAACCATGCCTTCATATTCAGGGTTGAAACATACCGTTGTGGCGGTGTCAGCAATGTAGCCGTCCACATGCACGCCGATATCAATTTTAACAAGGGCTCTTTCAGGTATTATTCTTCTATCATTAGGTGGGGAAGTGTAATGCGCAGCAACCTCATTTACTGAAACATTGCATGGAAACGCTGGTTTCCCACCTAAATCTCTAATTCTCCCCTCAACAATCTCGCAGACTTCGATGAGAGGCATACCTTCTTTAACAGCCCTCTTTATTTCCTCCCTAACCCTAGCAGCTATTTTGCCCGCCTGAATGTACTTTTCAAGGTTTTCCTCTTGAAAATGTCTCCTATTGCCGCTAGATACTTCTTTATTCGACGCATCCATTTTTTGATTCCAGCATGAAATTCTTCATGCTTTAAGGTTATTTAGTTAATTGGGGGCTGTAAGATTTAAATATTGTTTTTATCCTCATAATATATGGTCTTTAGAGTAATTAGCGTCTTACGGCGAACCATATGGGGCGCTTAGTGGTTTTAACAGCTGATAGAACATTAATGAGTGAATATGGCGGAGCAATATTTCTAGGCTTCAGCGCGTGCGTACCTAAGGGTTTAGTTCCAGACAGCCTCTACTTTAGAGTTTTCTGTCCGCCGGTGGAGGCTAATGAGGATGGGTCCGCCGTTGTAGCGCCCAACGGAACTAGGAAGATTGAGGCTGCCCTGCTGGAGTATGGTTTTAAGAGGGAAGACATTATAGTTGCCCACCCAGAGTATTTAGATAGGGCTATAGGTCCGGAAACTAAGGTTCTGGGGATAACTGAGAATGATCCCTTAGGCATGGGTCCTGCGACAACAACATTCACTGAAATTTTTGGCGGAGAAGCCTATATGGCGATTAAGTTCCGTGAGATTCTAAATCATCCAGCTGTTAAGAAGTATAGGCCGAAGATAATAGTTGGCGGCGCAGGTGCATGGCAGCTTGAAGATGAAGGCGTTAGAAAAAAGCTGGGCATAGACACCGTCGTCATCGGGGAAGGAGAGAAGATAGTTGGACCCCTATTTGAGAAGGCGGTGAATGGCGAAGAGCTGCCAAGTGTGGTTTACGGCGAGGTTGTTGAGGAGGATGAAATACCAGTTATTAGAGGGGCAACAATAGATGGTATAATTGAAATTGCTAGGGGATGCGGACGCGGATGCGATTTTTGCGTTCCAACTCTTCAGCGCTTCCGATGCTTATCAATCGACCACATACTGAAAGAAATCGAGGTCAATCTAAGGGCTGGAAGACAGCCGCTATTTCACGCTGAGGACGTGTTAAGGTATAAAGCCAGGGGCTTAGATATAAATAAGCAAGCCGTCATAGAACTTTTTAAGAGCGCTAAAAACTATCCAGGCGTCAAAAGTATTGGAATAAGCCACTTTGCTTTAGCATCAGTTGTAAGCGCGCCAGATCTAGTTGAGGAAATATCTGGAATCCTTAACCTTAACAGTAGACATTGGCTTGGCGGACAGACGGGGATTGAAACCGGCAGCCCGAAAATGATTGAGAAGCATATGAAGGGTAAATGTAAGCCCTATTCGCCGGAAGATTGGCCGGAAATCGTTATCAGAGCATTTGAAATACTAAGTGAAAATAATTGGTTGCCATGTGCAACGCTGATTCTAGGTCTTCCAGGTGAGAAAATAGAGGATGTTGAGTTAACAATCTCACTCGTTGAAAAGTTGAAGCCTTTTAAGAGCATAATCGTGCCATTATTCTTTGTTGCAACGGGAGGTTTAAGCGATAAAACGCGCTCCTTCACATTAAACGATTTAACACCAACCCACACTGAGCTCCTATTTAAATGTTGGAAACATAATTTCATGTGGATGGACACAATATTTAAGGACTGGAGTGAAATGAGCATAAAAAGCGGGATAGTGCGGAGAAGCATAAAAATGATTATTTCATACGGTGTTAAACAAGTTACGAAATTTATGGATATCTGCGAAAAATACTATGACTACGATCTAAGGGCTATGATTAGAGATGTTAAGTATGGAAATCTAAAAATCGATCAGCCTTTGCCGATACGGATACTGAAGCCCATATTAAGATAGCATTCTTACTTTTAAATAGATCCATTATTACATTTATTTTTGTTGTCCATAAAGATGGTTGGAGAGCGGATGCCATGAAGAGAATCGGTGTTGTGACGGCCGGCGGTGATGCTCCCGGCATGAACGCCGCTATACGTGCAGTTGTGCGTTCAGCCGCCTACTACAATTTCGAAGTTGTAGGAATTGAGAGGGGATACGCTGGGCTAATTGAGGGGAGATACCGCGTTTTAGATAGGCGTTCAGTAAGCGGAATAATAAACGTTGGTGGAACAATGCTTAGAACTGTTAGATGTAAAGAAATAATGACCGATGAGGGGATAGAAAAGGCTGCTGAATTCCTAAAAAGCATTAATTTAGAGGGTTTGGTGGCAATAGGTGGGGATGGAACATTTAGAGGTGCGAGCAGGCTCTATGAAGCCAGCGGCATATCTATGATTGGTGTTCCAGCAACAATCGATAATGATGTTTCCGGAACTGATACAACAATAGGCTTTGACACCGCCGTTAACGTCGCCTTAGATGCAATAGATAAGATAAGGGATACTGCAACATCCCATGAAAGAATATTCGTCGTTGAAGTGATGGGTAGGCGGCGAGGTTTCCTAGCCCTAGAAGTCGGCTTAGCCGACGGGGCTGAAATAATCCTAATCCCGGAAATAAAGGTTGATTTAGACAAGATTTGCGAGAGAATAAAAAGGGATCGAGAAGAGGGGAAATTATCTGAAATTATCGTGATGGCTGAAGGAGCCGGCGATAGTCGCTTAGTAACCGAGCATATAGCCAAAGAAACGGGATACGAAGTGAGGCTGACGATTCTGGGACATATTCAGAGGGGAGGCGCGCCAACCGCTCGCAGCCGAGTGCTCGCATGTCAATTCGGAAATAAAGCCGTTGAATTGCTGGCCACTGGCGAATATAAGAGAATGGTTGGCATAAGAGGGGAGGAGGTAATATCGGTTGACCTGGATTATTCTTGGAGAGAGGAGAAGAAAATTGATTTAAGGCGCTATAGGCTTGCCGAGATTCTTTCGCTGTAAGTTCGCTTAAATTGCGCATTACTGCATCTACCATTGGGAAGGCCATGTTTTAGGCGTTAGATTATCGTTGATGAAATTAAGCTTGGTTTGGATGTTTAATAGTTGAGGGAGGGCTTCAGGCAGAGATGGAGGCGGATGATGACATCAACCGATTAGGTTAAGTTATGAAGTTGGTTAATCCGGCTTTCCTAGCGAGATCTACAGCGCGCTCCATTTCCTCAACCGTTAATCTTCGACGTAATTCCGGAACTTCATAGGCTCTCCATTCAGGTCTATACTGAAACATTATATTTGTCCTTACGTCTTTGCCGAGATTTTTACTTATCCACTCAAGAATATGTTTTGTGCAGCATTCAAGATGATTAGGTAAAACAAGAACACGTATAATAAGCTCACCATACTTTTTACCATAAAGGTGATTTCTTGCGCAGACATCCCAGTAATCTGGTGCATCTGAAATTTTCTTAGAGCATTCGAATGGACCATACTTGAAGTCTAGGAGATAGACATCAACAAATCCTGCTAGTAGCTTAGCCGTCTCCTCACTGTAATAGGAGTTCGAGTTCCAAACAATGGGGATATTAGCATTCACAAATTTAAAAGTCTCAAGCCACTGCTCAAGCCAGGGGGTTGGTTCGCCGCCAACCAGATTGGCGTTTCTGCAGCCGATTTTTCTTAAATTTTCAACGGCTGACGCTAAACGCTTAGGCGTATAGATCTCACCGCTTTCAAACCATTGGCTATTATGCACGATAAAACCGTTTGCGATAAATCTGTTTGTTCCTTGAACCTTAAGGTCGAAAACCCATGTTTTCTCAGTTAATTTTGAGACTCTCCTGATTTTATCCCAAAAAATATCAGCGTTTACGAGAATCTTCAGCTTAGATAGATTCTTAAGCAGCATTTTATCGGAGATAATTTCTGAGCATATGCATTTTATTGCCATGGAAATCCTGTCTAGAAACTTCTTAGCGTCTAAATCGTCTTTATCCATGTAGTATCTTAGTAGGCTACGGGAAATATTAAGCACTTCAGCCAGTTCCCGCTGAGAAATATTTAACGTCTTCATACAATATTTTATCAAATTCCAATCAGGCTTTGTAAGTTTATGACTCAGCGCCTCAATGCTTCTTAATCTTTCCTCAAATAGCGATATTACCTCTTCAAGTTTGGATCTTGGAAACGGCTTATTTCCAGATTCTAAGCGTTCGTATCCCTTTAAGGATAATCTCATATCGCGCTGCGAAAGCCGCAATCTGCTTCTTATATCCCTCAATATATCGCTAACATTTGGGATAACATCCATATTCTCTCTAGAAGAAGGTCTTAACCTCTCTATTTTTTCCAGCTTCCTGATTTTTTCAGATGATGAAGAGCCTATGAGAAGATTGTAACGATTCACATTTTCGCCTTTAATTGTAAGTTTATAGGTCTTCTTAATGTATCCCCTCCTTTCGCGGGATGCCCGGCTGATCTTTGAGATTATCCCATATCGACATAGCAGGATCTGCAGTTGCATCAGCATCTTCTCGCTAGCTGAATACAACGTGATCTCCCCATTTTTAATGTTAACATTAGACTTACAATCGAAGATCCCTCTCAAAAATGATGCCGCCATACTGTTACCGGACCGCATGATTATCGGCGGGATCTCTCTTAATTCCGATTGCGCTAAAAGTTGAGGGGCAACTCTGCGTAAAAAGTTAAAGGCATCAATAGATTGCGCTACGACGCGAAAAGCTCCTTTATATCTCAGAACCTTCGGCGTTAAGCCGAATACGCTTCTAAAACAGTTAATGTAATCTTCAACTAGGTCCCGGCTTATGTTAGTGAAGACTATTTTACATGTTCCCCTTCTCTCATTCTCGTAAAGGCGGCCATCGCCAAGTAAGTATCCAATTATTCGGCAAATTTCAGGTGAAACCGTAGCTAGCAAAGATCCTTCATTAAGAACTTTAGGTATAGGATCCCCAACTTCTGAAGAAACCTTAATCTCCGGTATGAATCTAACAGCGGCTACGAAATCCCCCTCCCTAAATTTTTCAGCTGGAACTGGAATTATAAGCCCATTATGGCATGTGTATAACAGGTGGTTCGGCGTCACCACGATTCTTCTTCCAGACCACGTTGTCATCTCCACAAGGTCTGAAGTCATCCTCTTAGATACGCCGTCACAAAGGTCTACAGTAACCTTCGCTTTTTCATTAACTGAAAAAATGCTTAAACTTGCCGGCGCACAAAGACTTCCACGGATTTCTTTTAATTCGCCTTTAGCCGATTCCTCAAAAAGCCTAGAAATCTCGGTCAATGTGCCGTCGGAGAGAAGAATTAAGCTATCGCCTGATATGCATATCGTCCAGTTTTGGCAATGTAAGCATCGAATCGTGCATCCCATCGTGAATATTGTTCCGGAAGGAACCAGCTCAGGTTCTTCACCTATATGCTCAAAGATTGAGGAAACTGTTATTTTTGTTCCGCATCTGCAGTAACCTAATTCACCTTTTAGGCGGTTTACTCCGCATCGCCTGTTACAGAAGTGGCAATTTTCCAGAATTCTATTAGCAATGGCAATCTTAAGATCTAGGTAGGATTTTTCCGGGATATCTAAATCTTCAAGGTTTTTGCCTCCGAAATCCAACGTATTCTGGAGCCTATAAAACTCTTCAGTTAATCTTTCATGTTTAAACCATAGCTCCTTAAGCGGTTCGCCCTCATCAAACTCGGCTGGAAGCCTCTTTGCAATCATAAACTTAGCTGGTTTTTCATCATTCATAACAGCGAAGTATCTCGCCAAGCTAGCCTTAGCTCTCTCATCGCGCAGTACATCTAAGGCATCTCTCCTGAAAATACGCCACATAAACCCTCAAGAAAAATTGGGAAGGAGAATCTATTAAAAATTTAGGAAAACTTTTATTAAAACATTCGATGGCTTTAAACCTTGAAGTGCATTTCATTTCAAAGGTTGAAAATGCTCAAATAGGTTTATATTGGGCGAAAACCGAAGAATTTTGGGAGAGTAAATATTATGATTGTTAAGGTTGAGAGAATAGCGTGGCTTATATCGCTGCTTCTAGCATCATCAATCATATTATATGTGATCTACATTACTCTACCTGTAAGGCCTCCCCTAATCGACGACGCATTTTTCATGTCTGAAAATAAGATTTTTCTCCCTCTGCCGCATAAAGCCAGCAATCTAACGGTTGAGGAGGCAATACTGTTGAGGAGAAGCATTAGGGATTACACTGATGACCCTATCAGCATAAGCGGCCTTGCCATGATCCTTTGGGCCGCTTACGGCATAACTGATCCTGAGCGGGGGTTTAGAGCCTCGCCCAGCGCGGGCGCAACTTATCCTCTTGAAATATATGTTGTGATTGGGGAGAGAGGGGTTACAGCGAGAGATGGCTTTCTAGAGGCGGGAGTGTATAAGTATGAGCCACACAGCCATAGTTTATCTTCGGTTAAGAAGGGCGATTACCGCGGCGAACTCATGAGGGCAGCTCTTGGGCAAGAGTGGGTGGGTGAAGCGCCCCTCATCATAATTGTTTGCGCCGTATTTGAGAGAACCACGAAGATTTATGGGGAGAGAGGTCAAACTAGATATGTTCCCATGGAAGCTGGACACGCTGGCCAGAACATATATTTGATGGCTACAGCTCTCAATTATGGCTGTGTTGTTGTCGGAGCCTTCTATGATGATTCAGTAGCCACGGTTGTCGGCGTTAAGCCGGAAGAGAAACCGCTATATATTATTCCCCTCGGCGTTCCAGAGATGCCGCATTATAAATCTTTTGAAGACTTGGGGGAATACATAACGTCTAGGAGGGGATAAACGATTGATTAAGAGAGCTGATTTTATTAAGTTAGCCATACTGATGGTTGAAGTTACATCTCCACCTCTAATCTTGCTTGCCACGATATATTTGCTGAGCGGCTATCAAATGTTAATCCCCGCCGTAAAGATCCTTCCGGAACCCAGAAGAATCCACACTGATAATCTTTTAAGGCTTCTAACGGTAATGCTCGCATACTTCCATACCATTGGGGGCTCAATATTTATTATTGAGAGACGCATGAAGCGAGGCGCCTTGAAAAAAGCAGCTGAAATATTTGTATTTGCCTCGGTAACCACGCTGACGCTTCTCTTCTTAATGCTGGAAGCAGCATTATAGTTTGAGGGCGCGATGAGAGAGCCTAAAGATTAATGCTTTAAGATTTTAGATTATAGAATATGGGAATGTTAATCCTGTTCTGTGGAATCTTCCCTTAATGGCTATTTTATGCCCGCATTTTGGACATCGCATGTCGCCGGTGATATACCATTTAATAACCTCAAAGCCGTATCTCTTTATGAGCAGTTCCTGACAGTTCGGGCAGTATGTGTCTTCATACCTGTGGCCTGGAACGTTACCTAAATAGACATAGTTTAAGCCCGCCTTCTTCGCGCTTTCATAGGCTTTTTCCAATGTTCTAATCTCAGTTGACGGTATACTGGTCAATTTATAATCCGGATGGAACCTTAAAAGATGAAGCGGCGTGTCTTCACCTAGATTCTCTTTTATCCATGACGCTAGCTCCTCTATCTTCTCCATTGAATCCCCAATCTTCGGCACAACAAGATTCGTCACTTCAATATGTATGCCGTGCCTCTTCATTTCTTTCAGGGCTTCATATATAGGCTCAACTGATGGAACCATTGAGAATTTCCTATAGAATTCCGGGTCGCCGCCACCCTTAAAGTCAACCGTTGCAGCATCAAGATACGGCGCGATCGCCCTCACAGCCTCAGGGGTCATATATCCGTTCGTGACAAACGTGTTAAATAAGCCATGCTTATGGGCTTCTACAGCCGTATCATAGGCGTACTCAAAGAAGATTGTTGGCTCAGTATAGGTGTAGCTTATGCCCTGACAGCCATGTTCCAGCGTAGCCTTCACAACTTCTTCAGGGGTGAGATCTCTACCCACAATATCCTTTTCTTGGCTTATGGTCCAATTATCACAGAATTGACAGCGGAAGTTGCATCCAACAGTCGCTATGGACATAACGAGCGCTCCCGGATGGAAGTGCGATAGGGGCTTTTTACCTATCGGATCAATATTAGCTGCGCAGGCCTTAGCATAATTCAGCGAGTAAAGCCTTCCACCCTCATTCCTTCTCACGCCGCAGAAACCTATCCCGCCGTCGGATACAACGCATCTTCGAGCGCAAAGATTACATCTGACCTTATTTTCCTGAATCTGCTCATAAAGCATTGCTTCACGCTTAGGCATTATATGTTCATTCCTCTATATTTATTCAGAATAATTAGGTTCAAAGCGTAATTTAATCATTTCCTAAAACTTTATAGTTTAGAAATAAGATCGCGCGTTATAGCGGCTGATCCGTCTCCCAGTAATCTCGGATGCAAAAGATGCTTAAGGCGGCTGAAGGTGACCGCCACGCCGTGAAAGAGTCTGGAAGGGATTTAGCGCTTAAGTTTAGGAGCAAGGAATGGGCGAATCAGCCTTCCCAGCCCCTTGAGGGCATCTTCTCTTTAAGGATTAAGCCTCGCTCCGCTAGTTAGTAAGGCATTATGAGAAAACTGCTTCTACGCGCACGCAGGACTATGTTTATTTAATATTTAATGCCTAACTTAATTGTCTCCTCCGGTTTCTCGTCAAGTGTTTTGTATGCTTCAGCGGCTTCTTCAAAATTTACTATGGGTGATAAAAGCCCGTCGATTTTTAAGCGTTTTCGCCTAAAAAGCTCTATAACCGTTTCATAAATTCGCCTTCTGTCCCAAAGGGGGTAATCTCTATATGGTTCGCTTTCAACTCTTGCGCCTGAAATCATTACCTGACGGCTGAAATGCCATTCTTCGCCGAGATTTAAGCCCTTTGCCTCGCCATGATACCATGAGACTGGCACTATTGTTCCACCATATCTTGTTCCTCTAATTGCTTGATGCAAGGCTGAGTAGGATCCGCTTGTCTCTATGGCTATGTCAACGCCCTTCCAACCGGTGGCCTCCCTGATCTTTAAACCCGCATCGCATGATTTGGGATCAATTAATACGTCAGCTCCATAAAGTTCAGCTAGGTTACGCCTTTTTTCTATCGGCTCAACGCCTATCACAAATAGTGCTCCGGAAAGCTTAGCCATCTGAACAGCTATGAGCCCTATTGCACCCAACCCGAATATTGCTACAGCATCGCCAAGTCTGACATGTCCCTCCCTAACAGCCATTAAAGCAACTGCAGCTGGATCAATACATACAATCTCTTCATCGCTAAGCTCGCTCGGAGCAGGATTAACCTCCCCCTCATTAACAGTATGAGTTTCTCTTATTGGCAGATAACCCCAAACCCTATCACCAACCTTAAACCTTTTAACATTATCTCCAACCTCCACCACTGTGCCAACAGTGATGTTGCCAAGTTTAATTGGAAAAGAGACGGTCCATCCTCTGCGTGTTTCCTTAGGAAAGAAGAGGCCGACATCAGCGTCGAAGACCTTATCGGAGAAGGGCGACAAACCCTTATAGATTAAGAGCGTCGTTCCATGCTTCTCAGCTGAGAAACGGCTTTTAATACGTATCTGACCCGATTTAAGAGGAGGCTCCTCATATTCGATCAGCACTGGTTTTCTCGGGGAAACCGCCACCAACTCTCTAGGCATAGAAACACCACCATTCCTGAATAGTGAAGATTCCTAATCTTTTATCCCTTCAAGTAAACTTATAACGTTCCAGAGCTTGACGCGGGTATATGGCGGCATATTTGGATCTTGAAGTATTTCATCTATAACGGATATGGCATTTGAAGCTCTAACCCCCAGAGTATATTGAGTTGACTGAAGCATATCCATGGCCTCCTTAGCTGTCCTCCTTATGTTTCTTGGAGTTGTGGTATCCTCAGAGACCTGTCCAAGTATCGCGAGGGCCTGCTTTATTTTCTCCTCGTATTTCTGAGCCTTCTTTTTACTGGCCACAATTAACACCTCCAAGCTGAAATAATTTTTATTTTGTTTAGATATCTTGATCCTGTATTAAACCTTTAATTCTAAAAATA
>CAYPJR010000002.1:0-41450 GCA_964411115.1 uncultured Candidatus Bathyarchaeia archaeon
CTCGTCATACCCCTTATTTTAACGTTTCTTTAAACTTAAGCCTTTTCTATGAAGTTTTCCGGAACTTGAAGATCATCTGCGCGCTATTTATGACTATTGCCCCAATCCCATTAGACTTCTTTGATTAAAGGCCGGAAAGGTGGAAGAAAAACAGCTTAGTTCAAGATGTCCCCCTTGATCTGGGTGGCGAAGTTAGCCTGAGCATACTATGGCGCTTTTAAGCCTCTCCGCAGTTTCAATCAGCTCAATTAGAGCCTTTGCATGCGCCTTCATCAAATCGTCCTCATCAGTCTCAGCTATATGTTTAAGCGCCTCCTTAAGCGCTTCATAAACTTGTTCATTATATTCTACCTCTATCTTCATAGCTATGCTGCGAAACATTTCCACAGCATCCATGATGAGGCTTACATCTGCACCCTTTGACTCTAAGTACTTTTCGACTTTATCCCCCAACCAGAAGCAGCTACCATAGCTTGCACTATGAACCCAGCGTCCAAACCTTTTATGGGCTTCATCATAGCAATCATAGTCAGGATTCTTATCCCTGCAACTCTCAAACCATTTATCTACAACCTTAACCGTCCATGTAACAGTCATCGTCAAAGAAAACCGCTTGGCTAGCTCTTAAACTTTTTCCTCAGTTTTGGCACATAACCCCTTTTAATTGATTCATAGATGCATAAGTAATCTTTGCTGGTTTATGGATAAATCTCTTTAGGCTATATGTCTTCGCCTCCTGCATCATAGCCTCAGCAGTCTTAAGGCTTCTAGAATTTTCTAAGGACGCATGGAAGAGCCGCCTCATAAGTACGGCCTTGCGAACATTGGCTCCCGCATGTTCCACCATATAATCCTTAGGGATGAGTCTAGCCGGGTGAAACGCGCACTAGAACTAGGGGTGATGGTGCGGCCGCCGGGATTCGAACCCGGGATCGCAGGCTTGGAAGGCTTCCACTTATTTTTTATATCTGTGTCCTAACCAGCTAGACGACGGCCGCTCCATATCTCATGATTTTTAGTTTTCCGTGGGTTAATTAATTTTTTGCTGATTTAAACTGTATTTATAGGCGGGATATTTTGAATCTGGGGTGGGTTAGGCTTGGACGCGTCCCTTCCTCCATTAGTATTTGCCCGTAGGCTGCGTTTATCAGGCTTATTGCTGGAAATATATATTCAGCATCGCTTATTGGTCCGTAAAGCACGAAGTCTGCGCTGACCGCTACTGGTAGACCATTTGCAATTGCGGAGCAAACCATCGTTAAAACCTTATCCTTCTTCTCTCTCAGGGATTTCCATGAGGCTATGGCGTTATGAGCCCCGCATCCCGCGGGGTAGCCTAGATGCTCCTTCACTTCATATATAGCTTTGCATGCCAATCCAAGCGTAGCGATATCCATAACAACGGTGTCAATAAGTATCTTCTCTATTCCAGCCGATCTCATCTTAGGAATTAAAACATCTAGAAGCCTAACTCTCTCCCTATAGGAGATTATGGCTTTAACACTATATGTAAGCGCAATCGCAGCTTTCAACCCAACTTCCTCAGCCTTACGGTAAATAGCGTCTTTAGTTTCCGGATTTATAGAATTCAAGATTGTCCTGTCAATTATGCCGAGATCCTTTGCCACATCCATACCTGCGAGAGCAGAGTCCTCGGAAACATAGTCTATGAGAATAGGCATTTTTGTGGCTTCAGCAGCAAATTCAAGATATTTTCTAGTATTCTCCGGGTTGGAGCAGACAACGTCAAGCATGGCTGGAAGTCCTGTTCTTTCAGAGACTTCCTCAAGCCTATTGATTAAGCCCTCGGCAGCCTCACGATTAATGACGCCGGATCTCTCATCCTGAACGTTCCTGTCTCCCTTATAGAAGATGCTTCCAATCATAACGGTCGGGTTCACGCCCGGCTGCCCGCCGACCTTAACACCTCCTATATCGAAAACCATCTGCTCTTTACTAAACCTAAACATATCAGCTACCCACCGCTAAGCGTGCACTATTTTGTTTACGACTTATTTAATGCTTGGGCGCACTTAGCATATAAAGTTTGACATCGCTTTCAATAGAAACGATGAGCGGAGTTTCAGCATCTTAAAATTCAGAAGGGATGAAGGTTATTTTAATACAATTATAAAAAATAATAAATGAAGGTGCATTTGAATGGGTAGAAATGGCTTATTAATTTGTATAGAGGGGCTGGACAAAAGCGGAAAAACAACCCAGTCGCTTCTCCTCGTTGATGCTCTCAGAAGCAGGGGTTTAGAAGCCGTATACACAACTGAGCCGAGCGCTGGTGAGATTGGAAGCTTCATTAAGAGATACGTTCTGAGAAGGAAGCAGCGTATACCAGCATCTGTGGAAGCCCTTCTTTTCGCAGCCGACAGGGTTGATCATGTGGAAAGGGAGATAAAACCTATGCTTAAAGAAGGGAAGATAGTTGTTTCAGACAGATATATTTACTCCTCAATAGCGTATCAGGGCGCCGCCGGTCTAGACATAGAATGGATTAAGGAGATTAATAAAATGGTCTTAGAGCCTGATTTAGCAATATATATAGATGTTCCGTTGGAGGTTATAATGAGAAGGCTTAAGGGAAAGGAGAGAACAGTTATGGAGCATCCGGATATACAAATGAAGGTTAGGGACATATACGCAACCCTTGTCAAGGAGGGAAAATTGATACCGGTAGATGGAAATCGCCCGATAAAGAAGGTTTCGTCGCAGATACAGAGAATAGTTCTAGGGCGCTTAGGCATCGAATAACTGTGAAGGCTTAACCTTAATAGGGTTGATGCCTCTCCTCATTAGCTCCGAATTTAAATTTTCAATTATGATTTTTATCAGATCCTCAGCGTCTACACGTTGCAATCCCCTTTCATGGAGGACTTGGAGCTCAAAAATGTTGCTGCTGAAAAAGAAGCTCATAAGGTAATAATCAAATCTTAGGGCTCTACGTAAGCCATTTACAAGCTTATAGTATCGAATAATGCAAATAAGGTCAAATCTGCGAGGAGGCTCCCTAATTATCTTCTCCATAAGGGACTTCAAGGTCTCGTCGTCGATGTAGTAGAATGCCGCGTCATCTGCGACGCCAATCTCAATTAGGATCTCCAAATTCAGCTCTGAAATGTTTGGCAGACGCTTCTTTAAAGCGCGGCTGGTCAACCTATTAAGGTTGTGCAGCGCATTTAAGATTGCCTCTTGAAGCTCAATTAATGGGATGTTAAATTCAACTCTGGCAGCGCCGTGATCTGCACTTAAAAAAACTTCGCCTCTTCCAAAAGTTTTTTTGGGCTTCATCTCCTCAGTTTCCCGATCCTCCTTACTTTCTCAAGATTATCTAGTAGACTTGACATTAAAGCGCTCAGCCTCTGAATCTCCTCAGGGTTATCCTCAATCCTAAGTTTTTCATTTATTTCCCATATTTTCATTAGAATCGTCGACTCAGCTTGACTGAGCGTTGAGAGAGCCTCAATCTCCTCAGCCTCCTCGCCCTCTCTGACGACGATAACTTTTTTCCGGCATTGGGCACACCATAAATCTCCACTTTTAAGCCTAAAAACAGGTGAGGAACAAGCTGGGCATGAGAGGTCAGTTAATGTGGCGCCGCTTCTTAAGAGGTCAGCCATTAAACGTATTTTATCGCTCTCATCGCTTCCACTTGACAAGTTTAACACCACATATTCTTCGATGGCTTGCCCCTATTAAACGTTAACCATCACTGCGTGAGAACTCCAAGGGCTGCTTATCTTTAACCTTGTAGGATTTAACGATCTCAATTGCTTCCCCCACGTTTTTAGCTCTCGCTAAAATCTTAACTTTTTGAGGGCTTATTTGAATTTGGCATCCGCATCCTAAACATTTAGCGGTCTTCTGCCCCTCTCTTGCATATCTTGCCAATCCGCACCTTGGGCAGATAAATATTATATAGCCCATTAACACCGCACCCCTTCGAAGTAGCATATTACCCGGGATTAATTAGTTTTTAAAAGCCCCTTTTTTAGATTATTCTGAAAAGCGTAAATCTAAGCACGCCGTTATTATATGTTAGATCAACAACTCTGGGTAGAACGGGAACAGGCAACGCTATATGCTTATAGAATCTCACATCTTCATGCTCAGCCGCTATGGTAATGTCCCATTCTGAAACCGCTAATTCTATATCTTTCTCCTCAAGCCCAGGCATATAAGCCATAACGATAACCCTATCCGGCTCAACGAGAACATCTACGAGGGGCTCCCTAACCCAAGGTGCAACAATCGGCCTATAAACTCTTCTTTCCCGAATCTCCATGATTCTCCTTCTAGGCTTCAAGTTAAGGGCTTTCACTATGATTAGCCCATAGATGAATCCGCCTATATGAGCCCAGAAGGCCACGCCGGATGTTAAGCCGCTTAAGGATATTACGCCCATAAGCAGCTGATAAAGAAACCAGAAGCCGAGATAGTAATATGCTGGCACACTAACTATCGTAGCGATGAATAAATAAAATACAAGGGTTCTTATCCGCGCGTTAGGATATAGAAGCATGTAAGCTCCCAGAACCGCTGATATAGCTCCTGAGGCGCCGACAGCCGGCGTTGTAAGTTCGCTGATCACATATATAATTGGGCTTGTGTAGAGCGATAAAAGCGTGGATAATATATGCATTAAACCTGAAAAAACGCCGCCGACTAGATAGAAGGCTAAATATTTAAAGTGTCCAAGGGCGTCCTCAACATTATCTCCAAATATCCAGAGGTAAAGCATGTTTCCAAGCAGATGCAATATGTCCGCATGCATAAACATGCTTGTAAATAAGGTTTCCACCCTCTCCCCGCGGAGAATGAATACTGGGGTGGCTCCGTATTTTTTTATGCTCATCTCGAAAGCGCGGAAACCCTGCAGGTAAAAGAAGAAGAAGACAATAATGTTTATAATGATCAGCGCATAATTCACGTAGGGTCTTCTTTCAGGTCTATTTTCATCGCGAATCGGGATCATTCATCTGCGCTCCAAATGATACCTAATTATTCTTTCAACGGTTTTCTTATAGATTTCTATGCTCTTAAGATAATCGGAAATTTCGATATGCTCGTTGGGGGCATGGCTTAAATGTGAATCGCCAGGCCCATAGGTTGCAACTGGTATATTGAAATGCATCCCAAAAATGTTCATGTCGCCCGTTCCAGTTTTCCTTATAAGCCTCGCCGACCTGCCAGTTTCCTCAAGGATGGATTTAACCAGCGACTTAATTACTAAACTATCCTTTTTAGCCACGTAAGGTTCAACCCGATCGATGATTTTGAGGTTGATGACGATTGAGGATTGAAGGTTTTCTCTCCTGAAGTCCTCTATGGTTTCCTTAACGATTCCTACGCCTTTATCGCATTTTACTGTTGGGGGCAATCTTAAATCGATCTTCAATGTGCATACGTCAGGTATACCCCACATTGTTCTGCGGCTTCGGATATCTATAAGCGTCGGCGTCAATGAATAGAAAACTCCAAGCGGCGACTTGTAATGCTGTTCACATACGCTTTTGAGTTTAATCCATAACTCAAAAGATTTCTCTATAGCGTTGCTTAAGATATGCTGGGCGCCCACGTGCCCACTGATAGTTGAGCATTCAATTTTAAGAAGTAAGCGTCCCTTATATGCGAACGTTATATTCTCTATGCCGCTTGGTTCGCCGAAAATTGCGTAATCAACCGTTGGTCCATCGCGTATGAGATGCCTAATCCCCCTAGCCTTCCCCTCCTCGTCGACAACGCATGCAACAATAACTTCGCCGCCAAAATTGGAAATATATGGCTTAAGATCTGAAGCCGCCAAAATCATTGCGGCTAATGAGGATTTAGCGTCCACAGCGCCTCTACCATACAATCGTCCATCCTCAATTTTAACCGCGATTCGCCCTGGAACAGTATCCATATGTCCGCACATTAGAATTTTCGGTGAGCCATCGCCAATCTTACCATAAAGGTTTCCAACCTTATCTCTCCAAACATTATCGAAATCTAAATCATTAAGTTTTGCAGTTAGGAAGGACGCTAACTTTTCCTCGCTTCCGCTTGGGCTGTAGATTTCCAGAATGCTCTTCAAGAATTCTACTGGATGCTGATTCATGCGCTCACAACTGTAGGATGCTTTAACCCGTAATCTTAAGCCTGCTCTCTTCCTCGGTTAAAACCTCCCTTAATACTTCAGTAACCCTATTAAGCTGCTCTCTGCTGATGACGAGCGGAGGCAGAAAGCGTATTATGTTTCTACCGGAATAAAGCAGTATCACACCCCTCTTGATCGATTCGAGGAGCACGTTGTAAATGTCGATTCTGGCTTCAAGCCCAATCATTAAACCCAGCCCACGAACCTCCCTAAGAACCCTAAACTCATCAACCATCACCTGCAGAGCCCTCATGAATGCATCCCCAAGGATTCTCGCCCTCTCAATAAGATTTTCCTCAATTATAACGTCTATTGTTGCACATGCAGCCGCGCATGCAAGCGGGTTCCCGCCGAAGGTGCTTGTATGCTCACCAACCTTTAACGAGTCCATTATGTCCTCCCTAGCTATTGTGGCGCCTATGGGTAAGCCGCCGCCCATCGCCTTAGCAACGCACATTATGTCAGGCTTAACATTCCAATGTTCAGAAGCCCACATGCGCCCTGTGCGTCCAAATCCAGTCTGAACTTCATCGAAAATCAATACTATTTCATGCTCATCGCAGATTTTTCTTAAGCCCTCAAGAAAGCCCTGAGGGGCCACGTGGACTCCTCCCTCGCCCTGAATCGGCTCAACAATTACCGCTGCAGTATCATTCGTGATGGCTTCCTCAACCCTTTCAAGATTGCCGAAAGGTGCAAACTTAAAGTTTTTATTGATAATCTTCTCGAATGGTTCTCGATATTTCGGGTTCCATGTGGCTGATAGGGCGCCTAAAGTCTTACCGTGGAAACCTCTAACCATGCTTATAATTTCATGTTTGCCGGTATATTTTACAGCGGCTTTTATGGCGCACTCAACGGACTCAGCCCCGCTATTGGACAGAAATATTTTATTTAGCCCCTTAGGAGCTATCTTCGCGATTTTCTCTAAGAGCTCAGCCCTCTTATCATTGTATAATGAGCCATGGCACGCTACGAGCCTACCGCATTGCTCTTTTATGGCTCTTACAACCTTCGGATGGCAGTGCCCCACTAAGCTTACGCCGTAGCCGCCCATGCAGTCTATGTATGCCCTGCCGTTTACATCGTATAATATTGCCCCTTCACCTCTGACGGCGCACACTGGAAATTTCTGGTAGAACCTTGCGGAGAGAGAATCTTCTATTGCGAATGCTTCTTCAGGTTTCAGTTGAAATCACCGTGCCATTTAAACCTTTTAGGGCGCCCGTTACAGGCTCATCCACTAATCCGCATGCTATGATGGCTTCTTTAACACCTGATTCTAAAGCCTCGATTGATGCGATAACTTTCTTATCCATCCCTGAACCTATTTTCGACAAAATTTCTTTCGCATCCTTTAGGGAGATCCTCCTTAAGTATTCTTCCCCCAATCTTATGCCCGGAACATCCGTTAAAAATATTATTTTATCAGCTTTTAACGCTCCGGCCAGTTGAGCAGCCGCCCTATCGCTGTCAACATTCAAATACTCATATTCTTCGCCTAAAGCTATTGGTGAAATAACCGGAACATATCCGTTTTCTATAAGAACTATAAGTATCTGAGGGTTAACCCTATTGATCTTCCCAGTGTAGCCGCCTTCAATTAAACGTTTTCTACCTCTCTCATCAATTATGATCAGCTTCTTTTTTCTGCTCGCAATGAGAAGCGCTCCATCTATACCTGATAAGCCAACTGCCGGTATCCCGCAGCTTAAGAGCCACCTTACAATAGCCTTATTTATTCTGCCAGCCATAACCATGGTGTATATTTCAACAGTCTCCTCATCCGTGTAGCGGCTTCGAATCCCCTCAGGCGACGTTATGAAAACCTGCTTCTTCCCGAGTTTTTCAGATATTTCCGTAACCTCGTCTCCACCGCCATGAACTATAATTAACCTGCTGCTTTCCAGAATCTTTTTCACATCGTTGGCGAGCGCCCTGTTTAATCCTCCCCTAAATATGTCCCCACCAAACTTAAGAACTATCATTATGTATCACGCCTAGATTGGATGTAGGGCTGAGTAGCGTAGGCCTTCCCTTTCATCCCAGCCGCAAATAATGTTCATGTCTTGAACAGCGGTTCCAGCGGCGCCCTTCATAAGGTTGTCAATGGCTGAAAGTATGACAAGTCTACCCGCATGCTCATCCAGCTCGAAGCCTATATCGCAATAGTTTGAGCCCACGGTGATCTTCGGATCGGGATATCTGAATACCCCCTTAGTGTCACGAATAAACCTGATGAACGGCTCGCCGGAGTAAAACTCTCTGTATAGCCGCCAGACATCGATGGATGTAAGAGGCTCCTTGAGGAAAACATGGCATGTTGAGAGGATCCCCCTGACCATGTTTACGGCATGCGCCGACATAGAAATCTTAACTTTCTCACCGCATAATAGGCTTAGCTCCTGCTCTAACTCCGCCGTATGCCTATGGCCAACAGGCTTATATGGCCTAACAACGCTATAATGCTCCGAATGATGCGATGATAAGGAGGGCTTAGCGCCAGCCCCAGATGAGCCAATCTTAAAGTCAATGACGATTCTATCCTTCTCAATATTGCCGGATTTGACTATTGGCGCTAGGGCAATTATGCCGGCGGTGGCCATGCATCCTGGAACAGCGACGAGCTGAGCCCTTCTTATCTCTTCACGATGGAGCTCAGGAAGCCCATAGACGGCTTTACTCAGTATTTCAGGACATTTATGGCTCCAACCATACCATTTCAGATAGTCCTCAGGGTTCTTAAGCCTAAAGTCAGCGCTGGTGTCAATTATTTTTATGCCGGAATCGAGAATCTGCGGTATGAAAGTTGAGGAAACCCCATGAGGCGTTGCCACAAATAGCAAATCGCATAGATCAGCAACCTTTAAGGGGTCAGACTTAATAAACTTGAGGTTTGTCTGCCCCTTAAGGTTCGGATGGATCCTATGAACGTATTCCCCAGCGTATGTGTTTGATGTTGCAGCTGCAACCTCAACTTTCGGATGGTTCAGCAAGAGACGAAGTATCTCACCGCCAACGTATCCCGATGCTCCGAAAATACCTACCCTCATCTCTTCATCACCTTAATGGCGTACTCAATAATTTTTTCGGGGATATCAACCTTTGTTGCGGAAAATAGCCCTCTAAACTCAGGGGTATTATTAACTTCATGTATGACTATTCCCTCCGGCGATTCCATGCAATCAACCGCTAAAACTCCGCCCCCAACGGCCCTAGAAGCCCTTATTGCCAAATCCTCAATTTCGCTGGTTATTGGGCACGGTTCTGTTCTTCCACCGCGGGCAACATTTGTTCTCCAATCGCCTTCAGCTGAGTAGCGATATGCTGCCGCCACAACTTCCTCTCCGATCGTGAGTGTGCGTATATCCCTCGGAGGCCTCTTAACATACTCCTGGAGATAATATATTTGCATGAGGGAATTTTGCATCTCTTCTCTCGACTCGATGAGAGCTTGAGCTGAGTTTTTATCTCTAATTAGGGCTACAAGCCTTCCCCAACTTCCTATAACCGGTTTTAAAACAGCCGGATAGCCGAGAGCCTCAAGGGCTTTAAGGGCGCTGCTATCCGTGAACGCTATCAAGGTTCTTGGAACGGGAACGCCGGCTTTAATTAACGCTAGCGTTGTAAATAGCTTGTTGCCGCAGAGTAAAGAAACGTTGAAGGGGTTGATTACGTGAAGCCCGAAATTTTCTAATATGGCAGTTATATGCAGTCCTCTAAAGTAGCTTATGCAGCGTTGAAGGACAACGTTGCCGAAGATCTCTTCAATTTTCGCCGGATCTTCAAGAGTGTCAAAGCAGATCTCCTTTGAATCAACTATTTTCAAGTCTAATCCAAGCCGTTTTGAGGCATCTATTAGCATCTTCTCTTCCCATCGGATCCTATCATATACGAGTCCTATTTGATTCATCTCCGCCTCTACTCGCCCCAATCCTCGCCCTCTATCTCAGCCGGCTTAAGGCTCACCGACCCGCCCTCATCCATCTTGACTTCTAAATCTAAGCCGCAGTCAGGGCAGCTGACAATCTCGCCTGAAATGACGTCTTCCGGGACTTCTATGTCCGCATCGCACTCAGGACATTTAAGCTTGAAGGCTTTCGCCCCCTTATCCATGCTCAATAGGAAAGATAATTTTTCTTTATAAATATTTCGGAAAACAAAAATAAACATTAATAAAAAAGTCATGAAAATGTTTTTATTTCAAAATGATTTATATACATGATTTAGAATTTTTATTAATGAGAGAAAAATGTCTTCAGAAATCGATGATGTAGATAGGGAAATACTGCGTATGCTCCAGGATGATGCCAGAATCTCATTCAAAAAGATCGCTGAAAAATTGAACGTAAGCGAAGCAACAATATTTGTACGCGTTAAGAAACTCTTAAAGAGAAAAATTATAAAGAGATTCACAGCGATAATTTCGCCTGAAACTCTCGGAAAGAACATAACGGCGTTCGTCCTAATAAACGCTGATCCGAAAAAGCTGCAGAAGGTTCTTGAAACTCTAAGCAAGATTGATGATGTTTATGAGGTTTATGATGTAACCGGATCCTATTATGCTATAGTAAAGGTTCGAACCGAAGATCAGAATAAGCTCGCTAAGGTGATTGATGAAATAGGGCTGATTGACGGTGTTTTAAGCACTGAAACAGCGCTTGTTCTGAGAAGCATAAAGGAGGAGACAAGAATAAAACTATAATAGGCTCATCCATCCTAGATTAAGCAAGATAACCGAGAAGGTGAAGGGGAAAATCAAGCACATAATAGTTATTACTGGAACACCGGGGGTTGGAAAGTCCTCAATCTCAAAGGCATTAGCGTCTAAAATTAATGCGCAAGTGATATCCATAAGTGAGCTGGTGAAGAAAGAGAAGCTTTACAGCGGCATTGATGAGAAAAGAGACACATTAATCGCAGATACAAAGAAGATCTCAAAGAGAATCAGCGAGATCATCTCTAAAGCGTCTACATCTACAGATATCATCGTTGAAGGACACTTCGCTGTGGACGTCGTACCGCTGGAAAAGATAGCGTTCGTCTTCGTCCTAAGAAGAAACCCTGAGGAACTGGAATATATTCTTAAAGAACGTTCATATAAGGAGGAAAAGATTAGGGAGAACCTCGCCGCTGAAATATTAGACGTATGTCTCTATGACTCTGTTAAAAAATGTGGTATCGATAAGGTATGTGAGATCGACGTAAGCTCTAGAAGCGTTGAGGATGTGGTTCAGGAAATCATAAGGGTTCTTAATGGCGAAGAGGAAAGAAAAGTTGGTGTTGTCGACTGGCTTGGAAAACTCGAGGCTGAGGGAAAGCTTGACAAGTATTTAAGGGACTTCTAAAGAGCCCTCATTCCTCTTATAATATCTGACTTCGTAATTAATTTTATTCCCTTACGGCTCGCATATGCCCTAGCGTGCTCACTGAATTTGTTAGCTACCAGAATTGGGTTGAAAAGCCCTATCTCCCGAGACGCTTTATCCACACCTATAACTACATTTACACCTACGGTTCTATTCCAATCCTTAATCCAGACTGGATAAACCTCGCTTCCCCTCCGTACTACAAAGTCGAATTTTCTCGCAGGCGCATCATTTTCTTCTTTACCAAACTCCTTATCTACCGTGTAGCCTCTCCTAACAAAGTATCGCATCGCAAGTTTGATAAGCGAATGCTGGCTCATTCTTCCACGATAAAACGTTATTTAGGGGTTATGGTAGAAAAACCTTTTCATCATTTTGATGTCTCTTTGCGGCTTCTATCCAGCAAATTTTTTACACCCATAAATTGAGCTATCATGTAGCCGATTATTATTTGAAGCCAAAAAGTTATAATTCTTATGAGTAATGTTGCTGTTCCACTAATCGCTATTGGAACCCCCAGCAGCGCGTAAAGGCTCGTCATAACCACCTCAACTAAACCTAGCGGAAGAGCGATTGGCGTTGCCTGAACAGCCATG
This sequence comes from uncultured Candidatus Bathyarchaeia archaeon, assembly GCA_964411115.1. Lineage (GTDB taxonomy): Archaea > Thermoproteota > Bathyarchaeia > Bathyarchaeales > DTEX01 > DTEX01. The sequence goes on from CAYPJR010000002.1 coordinate 12,114, forward strand.
CTCACGGAGTAGACCACTATTGTTTCATAAACTTTTACGGATATATCGCTAAAGCCGAGGGCGTAGAAAACAAGGAAATATATGCTTAAATGGAAGAGCCATGCGATGAAACTGTAGCTTACGGATTTCATTAAAGCCTTAAAGTTTACCCCGAAAGATTTGAATCCATCAGAGAAATATGAGAGATTACGCTGAGCTTTCTCTTTAATCTCTGAGAAGTTGAACCTTCTTTTAGTTAATAATTCAGCGGATCCTATTAAAAAGTTAATCAGCTTCTCAGCAGCATCCTCCTTTAATGATAAGTAAAGTAAAGTCGCTATTAGGAAAATCGAACCTGAAATCGTCGCAGACATTAAAAGAACTATTTCTGCGTCAACATTACGCTTCAAAATAAATAATGAAGAAAAAAGGAGGCTGCCCAAAGATATAAACGTTGTTATTATGCGATGCCCAGCCGCTGAAGCAATTATTTTTCCAGGCGGCTCTCCAGTTTCCCTATGGACAAGATAAACGCGGGCGATCTCCCCTGAGATGGTTTCGAACGGAACCACTAAATCCACAAATAGCCCTAGCCAGCAATAAATAAATGATTTTTTAATGCTTATTTTTATCGATAGAGCCTTCATGAGCTCATTCCAGCTCATTGAATAGAACAGCGTACTTACTATTAGGGCGATAATGGTCAACGAATAGCAGAGCAAATAGTCGTAAGGGTTGACCTGTCCGAAAACCTTGGCGATATCGTTAAAGCCAACAAAGAAATATAAATATAGGAGAAATATTAATGGTCCGGCAATAATGAATGCAACTAATGTTTTAGGCGTCCCTCTTTCCATGCTAAATCAATCAGAATTAACATTAATAAGTAAATAAATATAATGTGTTTATGAGTTGCTGAAATTTACCGAACAAGCGCGGATCTTATATGGCTAAGGTAAGGGCTGTGATATTTGATTTAGACGACACCTTGATAAAATCTAAGATAAATTACGAGGAGATGAAGAATACAATAATAGAGTTTCTGGAAAACGCTGGGGTTACACCTGGCCTCTTAAAAAAGAATATGCTAAACTTTGAGATAATCAGCATGGCCAAAAAAGATCTGAGCGGAAAAATAAGGCAGAATGATATTGAAAAAATTTTCAGCAAAGTTAATGATATTATGAATGAGTTTGAGATGGAATCATTAGGGAACGCTGAATTAATGGATGATGCCTTAAGCACTCTGGGGAGATTGAAAGATTTAGGGTTTAAAGTTGGCATCGTAACCAATGGATGCAGGGAGTATGCTAAAGGAATAATGGAGAAATTTCGCCTAGGAAAGTATGTTGATGCCATCGTTGCCAGAGACGACGTGCTTAATCCTAAGCCTAACCCGGAGCATCTTCTACGTATCTTGGAGATACTAAATGTGCCGGTTGAAGAGGCAATCTTCATTGGAGACCATTTAATAGACGCGTTATGCGCCAAGAAGGTTGGAATTCCCTTCATTCTGCTACGTAATAGAATAGGCATTTTCAGAGAATCTGAAAAGATGTCGTATGCGACAATAGATAGTTTAAGGGAGATATTGCTTTTAATTCAGGGCGCAAAAGAGGAGACGCGAAACAATTATTAGTTTCCATCTTTCTTATAAGGTTAAAATGAAAGGCTATTTACGCCTTAAATTGTTCAGGTGCTTAAAATAATGGAGTACGCTGTTGAAACATTTGATTTAACGAAGATATTTGAGAATAAGGAGAAAGGAGTTAAACGGCGCATTAAAGCAGTTGACCATGTAAATATTAAAGTTAAGAAGGGGGAGTTTTTCGGTCTTCTGGGACCTAACGGCGCTGGAAAAACAACCCTAATAAAGATGCTATGCACGATTATACTTCCAACTGAGGGAACAGCTAAAGTAAATGGGTATGACATAATTAAGGAGCCGCATAAAGTTAGAAGCAGCTTCGGATGGTTCCATGGCGAAACAGGAGGGCGGTCGCTCTACTGGAGGCTTAACGCTGAAGATAACTTGAGATTTTACGCATACCTCCAGAATGTTCCTAAGGATATTGCTGAAAAAAGAATTAATGCCCTACTGGAATTCTTCGAATTAACTGAAGATAGGAAAAAGCTAGTTAAAGATTACTCAACCGGCATGAAGGTTAGGGTTATGCTCGCAAGAGCTCTACTTCATAATCCGCCGATTCTATTCATGGATGAACCTACAATAGGGCTTGATACAATAAGCGCTGTTGAAACGAGGAGGCTTCTCAAGGCTTTAAATGCTGAATTGGGTAAAACAATAATTTTCACAAGCCACAATATGTTTGAGGTTGAGCAACTCTGTGAGAGAATCGCCATAATGAAGGATGGAAAGATAATTGTTGACGCATCGCCCTCGGCTTTAAGAGATATGCTCCGCGACATACATGCCATAGAAGTGGAGATTAAAGAGGCTGACGATCTCAAGGGAATCGTTAAGATTTTAGGCGGGCTTCCAATAGTTAAACAAGTTATGGAAGTCAAAAATGACCCATATAATATTGTCATACGCCTACAGGTTGAAGATGAATATGATGCAATACCCATCGTAGCTAATAAACTACATTCTATGAATGCTAAAGTCTTAGCGGTTAGGAGATCTGAGCCGACGCTTGAGGATATATTTGTAAAATTAACTAGGGAGGAAGCCGTGTGAAAATTGAGAATTTAATAGCCTTGTTTAAGGAGGATAAGCCCCGCATATCGTCTAATATTATTCATGTATGGGCTGTTTTCTGGGCTAACTTCAAAATCTTCTTATCATACAAAACGTGGGTTATTACTGAAACCATAAGTACTGTGGCTTCAATAGCGATGTACTCCTTCATGGGTTTGCAGGTGGACGCTAGGCGTATAATCCTAGCTGGATATGGTGAGGTCAGCTGGCTGTCCTTCGCCCTTATTGGCGTAGCAACAGCGAACTATCTATGGATGTGCATAAGCAGATTAAGCCACTCGCTGCAGCATGAAATACGTGAGGGAACGCTTGAGCAGATTATCGCGTCGCTTATAGATATGAAGTCTTACATTATTGGTCAGTCGCTTAGGGGGTTCATTGTCAGCGGATATTTCATGCTTGGCGTAATGATCATCGGGGTTGCTGTATTAAATGTTCCATTGGTAATCAATTTAAGCACGGTTCTCTCTTTCATAATTATAATTCTGCTCATGGTTCTAAGCTACGCTGGAATAAGCATAATGGCATCCGGGCTGGTGCTAGTTTATAAGAAGGGTGATCCCCTCACTTTTCTATTCGCCAGCGTAACCGAGTTTCTAGGCGGAGTCCTGTTCCCGCTAAAATATCTTGAATCGTATCCGGCGCTTTGGACCATGGCGTGGTTAATGCCATATACCTACGCATTAGATGCCTCAAGGAGAATACTGCTAAATGGAGCGACGCTTTTTTCATCAGAAGTCTTAAAAAACGTTGCCATACTGATAATTTACGCCATCGTGTTCATCCCCATAGGTTTAAGGGTTTTCAGATGGGGGATCAATCGGATAAGATATGAGGGAACAGTTGCCACCTACTAGGGAGGTAATGCTTAATTGGACATTAAGAAGATAGTTGACATAATTTCTGAGGATGTGCCTAGAAGGAAAAGTCCAATTCACCGCATAGTCATCTCCTTCATAATTAGGGATTTAAAGGTTTGGTGGACATATAAATTCTGGCTTATACTTGATATCGCAGGAATGATTCTTTTCGTAGTAACATATTACCTGTTCTCTTTGATTACAACATCGCAGCAGATTCAGGAAGCCGGATACATGGTTGGAGGCTACTTCACCTTCGCCCTAATAGGCATAGCGTTCCAGCAATATGTGCATTTTGCTGTTCAAAGCATAAACGAGAGCATAAGAGATGAGCAGTGGAACGGAACTATGGAAACAATACTTTCAACGGCGACAGATTTCAAAATATTTCTTCTAGGTGAAGTGTGCTTCTCATTTATAGTTTCATCAGCCCTACTATTGATGTCGCTATTTGTCGGTCTAATGCTTGGAGCAAAAGTTTATGCGACGCCAGCTTCAATTTTGTCGGTCATAGTGCTAACCATCCTTTTAATAGCAAGCCACATGGACATAGGGATTCTAAGCACCGGCGTAATAATGAAGATTAAGCAGGGAAACCCGGTTACATGGGCCTTCTCATGGCTAAGCCAGCTTGTGTCAGGCGTGTTCTATCCGCTGAAGCTTCTTCCTTGGTATCTCGAGTGGATTGGAAGAATATTCCCATTAACCTACTCGCTGGATGGAATTAGGCTTTGTCTGCAGTCTGGGAAAGATTTAACCTCGCCGGAAATATTAAACAACGTGATCAATTTACTTATATTTATAGCTATAGCGACTCCAATATCTATTTACGTATTTAAGAAGGGATATGATTCTGCGAGAAGAGACGGCTCTCTAGGGCAATACTAAATCAAAGATTCTTAAAGCAATCAATAAATCCATTCTGGAGCTAATAATATAAGTGGAAGATGAAGCATGAAGCCCCTCGCCCCTCTTATTGATGCCTGCTTGGGAGCGCTGCCATTAGACATCTTAATATCTGGGGAGATAGTTGATGTATATCGCGGCGACATCTTTAAGGGTTATGTTGGCGTGAAGGATGGCTTAATAGTCTACGTGGGCTCAAAACCTAAAAGGGCGAGAGAAACCATTGATAACCCATCAAGGTATGTTTTACCTGCATATATTGATGGGCATATTCATATCGAAAGTTCATTGATGATCCCCAGCACATTCGCGAAGGCTGTTATTCCAAGAGGAACATGCTGCGTCGTAGCCGACCCACATGAGATTGCAAATGTGATAGGGTTAGAGGGTATAAAATTCATGATTAAGGATGCTAAAAAATCGCCGCTTAAAGTCTATTTCATGATTCCATCATGTGTTCCATCAACAAATTTAGAGACTTCAGGCGCTGAAGTAGGCTTAATGGAGATAAAAAGGCTGAAGCGTTTTAAACAGGTAATAGGGCTTGGGGAAGTCATGAACTATTGGGGGGTGATAAAGAAGGATAAGAACGTTTTGGAGAAGATAAAGGTCTGCAGCGGGATGATAATTGATGGACATGCTCCGGGACTTAAAGGTGAGGAATTATGCGCATACACCCTAGCTGGAATACTCTCAGATCATGAAGTGACTAGCATCGATGAGGCTGAGGAAAGACTGTCCCTTGGAATGTGGATTATGATCCGAGAAGGTTCAACAGCCAAAAATCTCTCAGAACTGGCTGGAATAATCTCAAAGGGCTGTCCGGAAAGATCCATGCTTGTAACCGATGATAGGCATGCCGGCGACATATTGCGTGAGGGACACATGGATTATTGTCTCAGAAGAGCTGTTGAAGAGGGAATAGATCCGGTGGATGCCGTTAAAATGGTTACGCTTAAGCCGGCTGACTACTTCGGGCTTAAGAATTTAGGCGGCTTATCCCCAGGAAAATCTGCGGATATAACGATTGTAAACAATCTTAAAGAGTTTAAAGCAGCAGTTGTTCTGATAAATGGGAAAATTGCCGCTAAAGATGGGCTCTACCTAGAAATCGGCGGCTCTGCAGCGCCACCTAAACAAGCTTCCTTGAGGAAGACTATTAATATTGGCGCATTTAAGCCTGAGGACTTATGCATAAAATATCTAGGCAAGAGGAAGGGTAAGGTGAAAGTCAGGGTTATAGGCTTAATTAAGGATCAAATAATCACGGATGAGATTCACTGCGATATGGAGTTAGTTAACGGTGAAGTTAAATCTGACATTGAACGCGACATATTGAAGATTTGCGTTTTAGAGAGGCATAAAGGAACAGGCAGGGTTGGGAAGGGTTTCGTGATGGGATTTGGCCTTAAGGAGGGCGCCTTTGCATCGACAGTTGCCCATGACTCGCACAACATAATCGCTGTGGGCACAAATAATGAAGACCTCTACAAAGCTATTACAAGGCTCAGCGAGATAAATGGAGGTTTGGTCATCGCCAACAGGGGAAGAATACTTGAAGAGCTCCCGCTTCCCATAGCCGGATTAATGACGACTGAAGATGCATCTAAAATATCTAGGAAAATGGAATCCCTGGAAGAGGAGGCTTCAAAATTAGGCTGTAAAGTTAAAAGCCCATTCTCAGCTCTATCCTTCCTATCTCTTCCAGTAATTCCTAAGCTAAGAATAACTGATTATGGGCTTGTAGACGCTGAGAGATCTAAAATCGTAGAATTGTTCATTGATTAAGATCTTAATGCATGAGAATGCTAAGCCATAATGTCCTAACGTAAATGCAAAGTTGATTAAAATCTATTTATGTTTATCCAGCGTAATCTTATTGATTTTAGCGTTGCCTTAACAACTTGAAGCCTGAAGGTTCTACGTTATGGGTTGCTGAGAAAATATTAATGAACATGCCTTTCCTAGGTATTTGGATGAATAAAGCATAAATCTATCATTATTATCCATTATTTTTGGTGGTTTTGTTGACCAAGGCTCTTTATTTAGAGGATAGCTATCTTAAAGAATGCGACGCAACGGTTGTTAAAGTCACACAGGGTAGATACGTGGTTCTAGATCAAACAATATTCTACCCTAAAGGTGGAGGGCAGCCTCATGATACTGGCAAAATGATACGTGATAATGAGGTTTTCAACGTTATTTACGTTGGAAAGTTTGACGGTGAAATATCGCATGAGGTTGATAGGGAAGGTCTGAAAGAAGGCGACAGGGTTCGCTGCATTCTGGACTGGGAGAGAAGATATAAATTTATGCGCAGCCATACAGCTGCGCATCTATTCGCATCGTTAATATGTAACGAGACAGGCGCGCTTGTTACAGGCAACCAGATCGAGGAGGACAAGATACGCTTCGACTTTAGTCTAGAAAAGATGGATAGAGAGATGATAGTGGAATATGTAAATAAAGTGAATGAGATATTGAAAAGGGATATCCCAGTTAAATGGTATGAGCTCCCAAGGGAGGAGGCTCTGAAGATTCCCGGGGTTGTGAAGATGGCTGAGGCATTTCCACCTGATATACCATTTTTACGGATTGTTGAGATAGTTGGTATTGATAAGCAGGCTGATGGCGGAACGCATGTTAGAAATCTTAGAGAAGTTGGGCAAATAAGGCTTTTAAAAGTTGAGAGTAAGGGTAGGCTCAATAAGCGAGTGTACTTCACGCTGGAATAATTCGTTCGTTCCACGTAAAAGGTGTCTATTTGCGTCTTCATGTGCATAAAAAGGCTTTTAGAGCGTTAGGGATATCGGAGAGCTTCGTTAAGGGTTTAGGTGGGAAGTCTATTCTAGCCGGGGTTGTTGCTAGAAGCGATGGAATAATTGACGGTTTTATTTTCTCTAGGGCAACAGTCGGCGGGATGGATGCAACTGAAAAAATAATTGAAATGTGTAGGGCATTGAAAAGACGCGACATAAATGTCCTTATGCTGAACGGTTGCGTCATAAGCTGGTATAACGTGATTGATTTAGACGGAGTCTACAAAGAACTGTCCCTTCCATTAGTATGCGTAACATATGAAGAGTCGAAGGGGCTGGAGAAATATTTCCTAGAACTGTTCCCGCAGGACTGCAATAAACGCATAGAAATCTACCGTAGAAACGGTCCTAGAACGCCTATAACTCTCCGCACAGGGCATAAGGTCTACGTGAGATTTTTAGGCATGAATCTAGATGAGGCTAAAGGAATATTAAACAAGTTTACATTACATGGCGCCGTGCCGGAGCCTCTGAGGGTTGCCCGCATCCTAGCGAGGTCGATTTTGAAGACGCTTTAATAATGCTTCTTACGCATATAAAAGGCTAGCCTACAATTCGAACTAGGCTTCCCAACGCTTGTCCAGGCAAACCTCTTCTGAAGCGTGCTCTAACAATTCCCTTGTTCCCATGGGGGGAAAGAATTACGCCTACAATAGTATTGCCCTTCCCATCGGACCATGCGATTTTACGCCCAATAAGTTTACTTGCCTCAGACCTCGACTTAATGTTTGGAAATTGTATCAGACACTCTCTAGATCTCTGAGTTCTAGGTCCTCTCCTGTAATTTATAACCACTCCCTTAAGATCCATCGACATTTAGACAGCACCTCGAGGCATGTTAAAATAGTAAACGCTGGAAGCTCCCTATTTATTTTTCTTCAAAATGCTCATTTTTTGTCATAATAGTTCATGAGGGGCTGCTGCTCAGACTTCTTAAGTTTAGAGATTTCTTTCCATTCATTAATATCTACTAGACCGCCAACCTGCTCCTTAATGCTTTTAGCCATTTTAGGACCTATAAGCGGAAGCTCCATCAGCCTATTTACCGGCGCCCTTTTCAAGTCTTCAATTGTTCTTAGCCCAGCATTATAAAGTATGCGCGCTCTAACCCTTCCAATCCCCTCCAGCCTTGCTATTGGCAGGAGCTCCGCTTTAACCCCCTTTTCAACCCTCGCCATAAGCTCAGCGAGCTTAGGCAGGAAATCTTTATGCCCAAATAATTTCGCTAGCTCATATGATGCATAAAGAAGCCACTTAGCTGTCTCCGTTAAGTGGTATAGGTCTCCGGGTTCAACCCCAAACATCTCGATTATTTCATCCTCAGAGCGCTCTTCTATCCAAGCGCTCAATACGAGCGCTGTCTTAACTTCGCTTAGAAACTCCTCATAATCTATCCTATCGACCCACTCATCAGGCGGATTTATAAGAAATTCATCGCGATGCTCATCAATAAACAGTGATAACCCGCTGATTTCGCTGGAGAAGGGCCTAACCTTCGGATCCATATCCGGCGTATGGCAAATCATATGAAGGAAACTTATGTTTGTAAGCCTCGGCTTCTCAGCCTTAAACGCATCTCGAATTATTATCGCTGAAACCGGATCAATATATAATTGTGAAACTCTCAAGCCGAAGCTTGTAGCCTTAAAGTATTCTCCCTCATATTTTATCATTCCCTCTTCATGAAGAAACCTCAATATTTTCGCTATCGTGCTCTTTATTGCCCTAATATCATATTGGAGAGCAAACAATGTTTTGCCGAAGAAATCATACACGCCCTGCTCTGAAAAAGCAAACTCTGAGGCTATTGTTGCAAGAACATGTCCTCTAAGAACCTTCTCAACGCCAAGCTTAGACCATATTCTTTCCGGCTTAGCGAGAACGAAGCTGCTCATTAAGTAGTCTCTTTCTTCATCAGTTTTTGCAATCAGTATTGATTCGCCGCTATCATCATATTTCGGGCGTCCAGCTCTACCAACCATCTGCTTATACTCAAGAACCGTAATTGGGTAATAGCCATATCCAGGTTCATAGCGTCTGTAATCGCTTATGATAACAATCCTAGCGGGCAAGTTTACGCCGAATGCTAGGGTCGGGGTGGCTGTGAGAATCTTAATTTTTCCATCGCGGAACGCATCCTCAATTATCTTTCGATGAATGCCTGAAAGCCCAGCGTGATGAAAAGCAACGCCGTTTCTCACCAGTTCGGATAAGAACTCGCTTATCCTTGTTCTTTCACCCGATGATTGTATCTCCTCAGCGATGCTGCTAAGCGAACGCTTTAAAGATTTACTCAGTAAATCGCTTATCTCCTGAGATGCCTTCTTAGCCAATCTAACAGCGTTCTTTCTTGAGGAGGCGAAGATTAAAACTTGCCCGCCCTGTTTAACACCGTGTAAAGCAAGATTTATCGCTGGATCCTTAACCACACTGTTTATTTTAATTGAACCTCCATCCTTAAATTGAACCTCATCGTTAAGGAGCACGCCCTCCCGGAGCTTAACAGGCCGCCACTCGGTTGTTATAGCAGCGGCTTTAAGCCACTCAGCGATCTCATCGGAATTTCTAACAGTTGCGCTCAATGCCAATATTTGGGCATCCGGGTTAACTTGCGCTAACCGTGCGAGAACAACCTCCAACGTTGGTCCCCTCTCAACATCATTAAGTAGATGAACCTCATCAGCAACAATAAGCGAGATTTCACCTATCCAGGGAGCCCTATGTCTCAATAATGAATCGCATTTCTCATTGGTTGTAATTATTATGTCGAACCTGCCGAGCCATGGGTCGCTGCTGTCAAAGTCGCCGGTGCTTATGCCAACGCTAATTTTTCTGCCATTAGGCTTCTTAATAACGGTGTATTTTCTAAACTCCTCATATTTCTCGTTTGCCAGCGCTCTCAATGGTGTTAGATAAAGAACTTTGCCATCCCTTTCCAAAATATGCTTAAGCGCGCATAATTCAGCCACTAGGGTTTTACCTGAGGCTGTTGGGCTTGCTAAAAGAAGATTTTTGCCCTCAAGGGCGCCGGATTTTATGGCTTCCTCCTGCGGCGGGAACAGTACTTTTATGTCGGATTCTAATAGGACTCTTTTTGCCTCCGGATGTATAGCCAATTCTTCGATGAGCAAGTCTTTAAACCCTTTTTCATGTCTTCTTTAGATAACCGCTTCTTGGCTCATAAAGGGTCCCTTCACGTATCATTTGCGCTATCAACTTTTCGGCTTCGCTCTTTGATATATCATATTCACTGCTAAGTTTTTCCAAGAGATCAGCCCTGTTAACCATCCCAGATTCTCTTTCCATCTCAATTAAAGTGTTTAATATAGCCCTTAGCTTGTCCTGCATACTCTTAGGTTTCCCAACCATTATTATGTCTATGTCAAATTTGCGGGATGAAACATCTATACCGACCTCCTCAAGAGACCTCTTGGTTATCGCTATAGCTGCCTCAGCATCTTCAACTAAAACAAAATTTCTAAGTGCAGCGCGCGCCCTAGCCTCAGATATTCTGACCAGAGACTCAAGCTGGCGAGCTGTGATGGCGATCGGTGAGCCTTCGCCTTCGCTCGCTGATCTCATAGCTAAATAGAATTCCTTCAGCCGGTTCATCGCTTCCGCCGTAAGAACCGGTCTAATATTATTTCTCGCATATGCTATGTATTTCCTCAGCAGGTCAGGTGGGATCGGTGGCTCTGCAGGCGGGGCTTCCTTCATATGTAACCTTAGTAAGTGTTCACTCATTTGGGCATCATAATCTTTCTCCGGAACATCTCTTAAAACAAAGATTAAATCAAACCTTGAAAGAATCGTCACTGGCAAAGATATGTTCTCCGCAACGGTTCTGTAGGGATCGTATCTGCCTAGCGCCGGATTTGCTGCAGCCAATATTGCTGTTCTAGCGTTCAATGTTGCCACAATTCCACCTTTAGCCACAGAGATCGTGTGCTGCTCCATTGCTTCATGTATAGCAACTCTATCTTCAGGTCTCATCTTATCAATCTCATCTATGCACGCTATACCCTTATCGGCTAAAACAAGCGCTCCGGCCTCAAGGGTCATTCCGCCAGCTGGGGATGGTAAAACAGCGGCTGTTAAGCCGGCTGCAGTTGTCCCCCTACCACTTGTGTAGAGTCCTCTAGGCGCTATTCTTTGAACGTAACGCAGCAGCTGGGATTTAGCGGTTCCAGGATCCCCTATTAAAAGTATGTTTATCTCGCCTCTTATATTTATGTCTGGAAGATATTTGGGGACTCCCCCGAACAAAAGGTACATTATGGCTTCCTTAATATGCTCATATCCATATATCGACGGAGCTATTGACTGAATGATCCTCCGGTGTATAAGCGGATCCTTAGCCATTTTTAAAATCTGCTCCTCCTCCTCGGGCGAAATATAAAGGGATTCGGCTTCCTTACCGGCCGCATCAATAAAGTTGGCGTCAATATATAATGTGAAAGCCCTAGCCCTGCCGGTTCTAGGATAAGATGTGGATTCAGCACCCACTACGCCAACGACGTAAACGCGGTCTCCCGGCCTGGCGGAATCAACAATGTCCTTTCCAAGCAACCTGATGTCCAGAGAGCGAGGGGTTTGCCCGGGCGGAATATCCTCCGGATACTCCTGTATCCGGAGTTCCTGATAATCCATGAACCTAGATTCTTCCTGGATAAACTCGAATGGTCCGCCTTTGCCGCAGCGTGGGTTTGCGCACTTAAATGGCAGCGCTAAGAAAGCTCCGCTTTGAGGGACTTCCATCTTCGTTTCGCATCTCTTACATCTGAAGACCGCTGTTGTAACTATGGGCCTAACGTTTGTTGCACGCATTATTATTCCCTCAATCATGACGAGTTTGCCAATATGCTCCGATCCCAGTTTACGCAATGGTGTTACGCGCGGTACTCCGCGAACACGCACGACGACGCCTAATTCTTTAATCTTCTCCGCATATTCCGGATCTTCAATCTGCAGCTGCTCAAAAGCAGCGCTGTTAGCATAGCTGAGAAACTCATAGGGCTTTTCAAGAAGCCCATCCGCCAGGTTTCGATCAACCATTAAAACATCTTCAAAATCTAGAATGAGTGATGTAGAGGCATTTAAAGCCATTTGCGCGATCCTATTACGATATTTAGTCGACTTAAATATTGTATGGAATTTTTCAATAGGCTTCTCAACTAAAATTTCAGTCATAATTTAATCACCGCCTATGCTCTAAATATTTTTGACCTCCACTCGTTAACTATTTGACGTATCCGCTCGTAGAGATCCCGCTCCTCAATAGTTAGATTTTTCGAGGTCTGACTCTCCTGAGCCGATGAGGAAGCTAAAGAAATTATCTTTTTAAGTCGGCAATTAACCACGTCTAATGAAAGATTCTGAACATACTCATATTCCCTCATTTTTTCAGGGCTGGTTTTTGAGGCAGCCCTTAAATCTTCAATCATGCGACGTAGTTTTGGATAAAAATCCTCCGGTAGGGAGGAGAGCTGGCTGACGGCTTGGATGCGTTCAGTCCACTGAATTTTATAAAGTTTTGTTGCATCAAGAGCTCCCTCCTTGATCCTCACTATGCCCTCCCTCTCAAGTTCCTGCGCTATCCATAACCTAATCTCGTATTCCTTTCCCTCCTCAAATGGACCAACGGATAACCCGATCAGCTCTATTTTCGGATGATTTACAATAGCCACCGCGCCAACAAAACTATTCTCAAATATGAAATCTGAATGCTCTATAAGCGATCTTAAGCCGCTTTCGCCCATCAACTCTAAACCTCAACCTATGAACATCCTATATTAACGTAAGGCCGATATAAAAACATGATAGACATGTTTCTGATCTTTTCTAGGATCGGATGCCCATCACGCTAAATAGGAAAGTTTAAATTTTCTTAAGCGCTCATCGATTTTAGAGAGAAATGAAGGTGAAAGTTGTTTATCTCGGGATGATTAGACAAAAAATTGGATGGAAAGAGGAGGAATACGACTTAGCGGAAGGCTCTTTACTCACGGATCTGCTGAGCAAAATAGTTGAGAAACACGATGTACTGAAGAACATAATTAGGGTAGAAGATGAAAATCCTACGGATCCAACTCTCGTAATAATGCATAATGGATTATCTGTAAATCCAACTGGCAGAAACGAGATTGTTCTTAAAAATGGAGACATAGTAACTTTAATGACGCCTATAGGCGGCGGCATCTTACAGCCCTAAATTTAATTCATGTGGAAACCAGCATCCGCTGGGAAAACTCTTATAAATCACTGCGTATTTTTGTTTGAGACAAAGATGGTGAACGCGCAGTGCCAAATTGGGGTTACTCAGTAACTAATCTAGATCCAAACATCACGGCAAAGGCAAGCGGTAGAGAGCTTAGAATATCGCCTAAGGCAGCTAGGGAAGTCTGTGCGGCGATCAAAGGGATGATGCTTGATGATGCAAAGGAATTTTTAAGGCAAGTAATTGCGAAAAAGAAGCTGGTTCCATTTAGAAGGTACAGTAAGAAGCTGCCCCATAGAAGAGGGCTGCCTGGAGCCGGCAGATATCCGGTTAAAGCCGCTAGAAGAATTTTAGAGGTTCTTGAAAGCGCTGAGGCAAACGCTGACTATAAGGGTTTAGATCTAGAGAACCTTAGAGTTGTTCATGCAGCGGCTTATCCTGGCGCTAAAATCAGAAGATATATGCCCCGCGCCTTCGGAAGGGCTACACCGCGTTTTGAAACGCTATGCCATGTTGAAATAGTTCTTGAGCAAGTTAAAGGAGGAGCATAATGTCCACTATTAAGCATTTTATTAATGAAAACATTAAGAAAGCCGAAATAGATGAGTTCCTCTGGAAAGAGTTTGAAAGAGCTGGTTATGGAGGGGTTGATGTAACAAAAACCCCGCTTGGCACAAACGTAGTTGTGTATGCTATGCGTCCCGGTCTCATAATAGGGCGCGGTGGAGAAACGATAAAAAATTTAGCTAAGGTTTTAGAGGAAAAGTTCAATTTGCCGAACCCACAGATCTCTGTGGCTGAAATTGAGGTTCCGGAATTAAATCCCTATGTTATGGCTTCTCGAGTAGCCGCAGCGTTAAGGCGCGGCGTTCACTTTAGGAGAGCCGCCTTCTGGGCTTTAAATCAGATAATGGGTGCTGGCGCGCTGGGTGTTGAAATAATTATAAGCGGCAAGCTTAGAACTGAGCGGGCTCACGCGGAAAAGTTTCGTGATGGATATATACCGAAAAGCGGGGATCCAGCAATGAAATATGTCAGGAAGGCTGTTGCGCATGTTCAACTTAAGCCGGGCATATTCGGCGTTCAAGTCCTAATAGTTTCTCCAGATGCAAGGTTCCCGGATGAGGTTAAAATACTTGAGGAAGCCGCATCGAGTGGTCAAATCCTAAGCGGCGAGGGGGGAGAAGAATAAATGGCGATTCTCAGAATTAAAGATATTAGAAAAATGACGCGTGAGGAACGCGAAAAGAGATTAAATGATTTACGCGCCGAACTCACTAAGTTAAAAACCATGATTGAGTCCGGAGGATCCGTTGAAAAACCTGCGAGAATTAAAGAGATTAGGCGGGCAATAGCTAGAATACTAACTGTGAACAATGAGGAGGATAGGAAGAACAGATGAGAGATCTCTCCCATATTCTTCAAGACGAGCTTATTGGCCTCAGGGTTAAGGTTGTAAAGAGCTTAAACCCCTCATGCATCGGATTATCCGGCAAGATAATAGATGAAACCAGAAATACATTTAAAATACTTCACAATAATGATGAGAAAATTTTAATTAAGAGAGACTGCATCTTTCATTTCATCCTCCCGGATAAAACTATTATTGAGGTGGATGGTAAAGTTTTAATTGGGCGTCCGGAAGATAGAGTTAAAAAAATCGTTAGGAGACGCTGGTAATGTCGCTTGAAACTGTTAAGAAACCCGAGAAAACATGCAATGACCCGAACTGCCCCTTCCACGGCTCATTGAAAATAAGGGGCAGGATACTTGAGGGCATTGTTATAAGCGCTAAAATGGATAAAACCGTCATTGTGCGGCGTAACTATTTAAAGTATGTGCCGAAGTATAAACGTTATGAGCAGAGACACACCCATATACCAGCGCATAATCCGCCATGCATAAACGCTGCTGAGAATGATGTTGTAAGAGTAGCGGAATGTCGACCAATAAGCAAAACAGTTTCTTTTGTAGTAATAGAAAAATTGGGAAAGTGATCTGAATGGCAGCTAAGGCAAAAACTAGGGGTTTACAAGCCAAAGGCGCTGGCAAGCCTAAAACGAAGATCAGTAGAGGCGTCAATGCTGGATCATTAATTAAATGCGCTGACAATTCTGGAGCTAAAATTCTAAGGGTTATCCAGGTTATAGGCTATAAGGGCAGACATAGAAGAATACCGGCGGCTTCAGTGGGAGACGCCGTAATCGTCTCAGTAAGAAGAGGGACACCGGACATGAGGAAAAAAATCTTCCACGCAGTGATAATTAGGCAGAGGAAGCCCTACAGACGCCCGGAGGGAAACTGGGTTCAATTTGAAGATAATGCGGCTGTTATCATAACTCCGGAGGGTGAAATGCGGGGATCTGAGATACGTGGTCCAGTGGCGAGAGAAGCCGCCGAGAGATGGTCGAGAATAGCCAGCGCGGCAAGCATAATAATTTAGATTGATGGCGATAAATATGAAAAATAAAACTTCTAAACCAAGCAAACAGAGAAAAAGGCTCTTTAAGGCGCCCTATCATATACGCGGTAAGATCCTCTCAGCCCACCTATCCCCTGAACTGCGGGGTTCATATAAAACTAGGTCTATTCCGGTAAGAAAGGGCGATACTGTTAGAATCCTTAGGGGCGATTACAAAGGTGTTGAGGGAAAAGTGTTAAGGGTTGACAGGAAGAAGTATCGCATATTTATTGAGGGCATAACGCGCCAGAAAGCCGATGGAACAACGCTGCTTGTTCCAATACATCCCTCAAAGGTTGAAATAATCCGTCTAAACCTTGACGATAAAAACAGGAAAAGAATATTAGAGAGAAAAGGCTTTACTGAGGAAGCTCAAATAAGAACAGCTGAGACAGCAATAGAGGCTTCTGGAACCATCGGAGGTAAGTAAGGATGGGAAGCATGGGCGGTAGAAGACACCTTAAGCGGGAGGCTGCTCCAGGCTTCTGGCCTATTCATCGCAAGAGGTTCACATGGATTATTAAACCCAGCCCTGGGCCTCACCCCATTAGCCGATGCATACCTTTAGGGGTTATTATACGCGATCATCTTGGTTTTGCGAAAACCGGGAGAGAAGCGAAGAAAATAATATCGCAGGGTAAGATTTTAGTTGATGGAAGAGTTAGACGCGATGAACATTTCCCCGTTGGGCTGATGGACGTTGTAACTATACCTGAGATAAACGCCAATTATAGGGTTCTCCCATGGAAGGAAGGAGGCTTAATCCTGCATCAAATAAGCGAGGATGAAGCGAAATACAAGATTTGTAGAATTGAAAATAAAACAACGCTTGACGGTGGAAATATACAGCTAAATCTTCATGATGGAAGAAACATATTAATAAGAAGCGAGGATCCGCATAACCCAGCGGGGAATATTTTTCACACGTTCGACTCTTTAAAAATCGAGATTCCTAATCAGAGGATAATGGAGCATCTAAGCCTAGGTTTAGGTAAAATAGCAATGATAATTGATGGTAAAAACGCCGGAAAGTACGGTGTGATTAAAGCGATTGAAAATCAAGAAGGGCAGGAAAAGCGAAGAAGCCTCGTAACAATAGAAGATGATTTGGGGGAAGAGCTCAGAACAATACTGGGCTACACATTTGTGATAGGTGAAAAGACGCCTATAATATCTCTGCCTAAACCGGAGGTGGCGCAAACTGTCAGCTGAAGAATTTATAAGTAAATGGAATGCAAATCCAATGCTTAAGCCGAGGGTGGAGAAAGTAGTTGTAAATGTTTGTGTTGGAAGATCGGGGGAGCCTCTTGAAAAAGCCATGAAGATAATTGAGGAGTTAACCGGGCAGAAGCCATGCTTCAGGAGGGCGAAAAAAACCATTAGGGATTTCGGTATAAGGCGAAATGAGCCCATAGCATGCGTCACAACATTGAGGGGGGAAAGAGCCTTAGATTTCCTAAAGAGGGCTCTTGAGGCCGTGGACAATAAAATCCCAGCGGGATCATTCGATAAGTCTGGAAATTTCTCATTCGGCATTAAAGAGCACATTGACATTCCCGGCACAAAATATTCGCCGGATCTGGGTATAATAGGTATGGATGTTTCAGTATCTTTATGTAGACCGGGCTATAGGGTGAAATATAGGCGACGGGCAAGATCCAAGGTTGGCCATAAACATTTATTAACCCCTGAAGAAGCAATGGCATTTATTAGGGAAGAATTGGGCGTTGAGGTAACGGAGGAAAGGCGCAGATGAGCATAAAAAACGAAGGCAGCAAAAAGGAGAGAAAATATGGTAAAGGTAGCAGACCCTGTAAAAGATGCGGATCATATGGTCCTATTGTGAGGAAGTATGGGCTGAACTTATGCCGCCACTGTTTTAGGGAGATCGCTGAAAAACTCGGCTTCAAAAAATACCAGTAATGAGGTGATAAGTTCATGTTGATGGATCCCATATCTAATGGTTTAACAACAATAATGAATAATGAGCTGAGAAGGAAGAAGGAGTGCTACATAATGCCCGCCTCAAAAGTTCTCGGCAGCATACTTAGGGTTATGCAGATGAACGGTTACATTGGTGAATTCGAATTCATCGATGATGGACGCGCTGGGAAATTTAGGGTTCAACTGTTAGGTAGAATAAACAAATGCGGAGCCATAAGGCCTAGATATTCCTTTAAGGTTAAGGATTTAGAAAAATGGGAGAAGGCCTATCTTCCAGCTAAGAATATGGGTGTAATAATAGTATCAACATCGCAGGGTGTAATGTCTCATAATGAGGCTAGAAAGAGAGGAATCGGAGGAAAACTCCTAGCATATGTATATTAAACAGATATGCCTTAAACGAAGAGGTCGGTTGGATGCGTGAGATTGAGGTTAGAAGGGTGAAGATTCCGAATGATGTGAAAGTTAATGTTAATGGAAAAGTAGTGGAGGTTATAGGTGAAAAGGGGAGACTAGTTAGAGATTTCTCGGATCTCCCCGTATCAATCCATTTATTAAACGATGAAATTGAAGTTTCAACCTTTTGGCCCAGAAGGAAGGAGGGAGCATGCGTAGGCACCGTATGCGCGCATATTAAGAATATGATTAAAGGTGTAAAAGAGGGCTTTACATATAAACTTAAGATTGTTTACGCTCATTTCCCAATATCGGTTAAAGTGAATGGCAATAAAATCATTATAGAAAATTTTATGGGTGAAAGATCCCCGAGGACTGCTAAGATAATTGGCGACGTTAAGGTTTCAGTTAAAGGTGACGATGTGATCGTTCAGGGAATAAACATTGAAGAGGTCGGTCAGACAGCTGCAAACATAGAGCAGGCGACGAGGATAAAGAATAGAGATCCAAGAAGGTTCCTAGATGGAATATACGTTTACGAGAAGAAGGAGGGCATGGCTGAATGAGTTCCGAGAGTTCAATTCTGCAAGATCTCGTTAAGAAAAGGGAGATGGTTAAGAAGAGGAAGCCTGAATTTCGCCGTCAAGAAAGCTGGCGCTATAAGCGTGTAGGGGAAAGCTGGAGGCGGCCGAAAGGTTTGGATAGTAAAATGCGTAAGGAGGTTAAAGGCTGGCCGCCGAAAGTGAAAGTTGGTTATAGAGGTCCAAAGTTAGCTCGGAACCTGCATCCCTCAGCCTTTAAAGAAGTTATAGTTTACAATGTTGATGACTTAAATGAGGTGGATGCGAAAACCGAAGCGGTGAGAATAGCTCACACAGTAGGGGCAAAAAAGAGATCCGAAATACTCAGCAGAGCTAAGGATCTTGGAATACGCGTTCTAAATCTTGGAACTGTTGAGGCTAAAGAAGCCGCTAAAACCTAAATATCTCATGGAGGTGCAGATTTTGAGTTTAAGAAGTCAAAGAAGGATCGCCGCTGAAATTCTTGGAGTTGGCGAGGAGAGAGTTTGGATAGACCCTGAGAGAACGGAGGATGTTGAGGCTGCAATAACTAGGGAGGACATAAGGAGACTGATCCATGAAGGAGTCATAAGAAAAATTAAGGAGAAAGGTGTCAGTAGAGCCCGTGCACGTATAATTCATGAAAAGAGAAAAAGAGGAAAAAGAAGAGGCGTAGGCAGCAGAAGCGGTTCAAGAAGCGCTAGGGCAGACTCGGATAGGCTTTGGGTTGAGAAGATCAGAGCCTTAAGAAGGAGACTCCGCGAACTTAAGGAAAACCGTGCGATATCAACTAGGGTCTATAGGCAGCTATACTTGAAGGCTAAGAGCGGACTCTTTAAATCGGTAACGGATCTGCATCGCTATATCGAGGTTCATGGGCTTAGGAGGAGACGCTGATGGCTAAGGGTCCATCCTACAATGTTCCATTCAGAAGGCGTAGGGAAGGTAAAACAGACTATAGGCTTAGGAAGAAACTTATAATCTCTAAGCTGCCTAGAGTTGTCATTAGGAAAACTGGAAGAAACATAATTACCCAGGTTATTAATGCAACCGTTATAGGTGACATAGTTTTAATTTCGGCGCACTCCAGCGAGCTTAGAAAGAAATACGGCTGGCTTGGCAGCTTAAACAATCTTCCGGCAGCATACTTAACTGGGCTTCTATGCGGCTTAAGAGCTGCAAGCAAAGGTGTTAAGAAAGCCATATTAGACATAGGTTTGCATACGCCATCACGAGGCGCCGGGGTCTTCGCTGCGATGAAAGGATTCGTTGATGCAGGCGTTGAGGTTGCGCATGATGAATCCGTACTGCCCGATGAATCTCGCATACGCGGGGAACATATAGCCAAATATGCTGAAATGCTATATTCAGAAGATGCGGATAAATACTCAAGAATGTTCTCTGAATATTTATCGCGAAACCTTCCGCCTCAAAAGATCCCGGAGCACTTCGAGATGGTTAAAGAGAGAATACTGATCGATTTTAAGGTAAAGTGATCTTTTAAAAATAGAAAAATGATAAAAAGATTCGTCATAGAAAAATTTCCATTTAAATAATGAAATTTTTTAAAAAAGTAAGTTTATCTTGGGGGTTGTTGCTGGTATGGTAGCGGTGTCTGTTAAAGGTGAGATTTTTCTTCTAAATGGAAAACCTACTTACGTTGAGGTGCCGAATGTTAATCCAAGAGCTATAGGTCTGCTGCTAAACACCCGCATGGTTCAAGCGCTCTTCGAAGATGAAAATTCTGAAACTCAAAAATTGTGGTGTTACCCTGATGGAAGCGAATTCGATCCTGAAAGAAACACTAATGAATTTATTGCGGCATTACCGCTCTATAAGGCTTATGGCGTTATCGCTTTTACAGTAAACATGCAGTGCGGTGGACCGAGGGCACAATGCTTTACTGGCAATCAGCCTTGGCACGTAAGCGGATTTGATGAGAACGGCTATCTCAAAAGCGCTTGGGTAGATAGACTTAAGCGAGTTTTAGATGCGGCGCAAAAGCTAAGTATGGTGGTGATTCTGGGACTCTTCTATTTTGGTCAGGATCAGAGGTTACTCAGCGAAGCAGCTGTTAAACGTGCAACTGAGAGCGTCATCGATTGGCTAATGCATCATCATTATCGGAATATTCTCTTAGAAATCGCTAATGAATGTGATCATCCCGGCTACGAACATGAGATCATCAAGCCGCCTCGTGTTGTTGAGCTTATTCAGCTAGCGAAAAACTTAAGCAATGGAGAGCTGCTAGTTTCAACTAGTTTCTGCGGCGGCATTATACCGCCCGACGAGGTTTTACGTGCCGTTGACTTTGTTCTCCTACATGGGAATGGACAAACAGCCAATAACATCAGAAGAATGATAAATGTTGTTAGGGCGAAACTGCGGTCTTGGGGGACACCTAAGCCTATCGTTTTCAATGAAGACAGCACAGATTTGCGGAAGATGGAAGCAGTATTAAATGAAGGTGCAAGCTGGGGATATTACGATCAGGGACGCAATAATTATCGAGATGGTTTTCAATCGCCGCCGACGAACTGGCTTGTCAATACGCCAAGTAAACGCGCCTTCTTCCACAAAGCCGCCGAATGGATCGGCATTCATCCTCCTGAAGGAGCAACTTACGAGATGCAGCGTAAAGTCATCGCATGTCTTAACCCACAACTTAACAGGACGATTTGTGTTGTAGGCGACATTAACAATGATGGAAGAGAAGATGTTGTAATCGGCAGCAGACAGAAGGGGGAAGATTCGCTTGTCTGGCTTGAACAGCGCACGCCTGATGATTGGCGTATACATGTAATCGATGACGATGCGGAAATGCTTGAGTCAGGAGGGGTTTTAGCCGACGTTAACGGCGATGACCGCTTAGACTTCATTGCGGGCGGAGATTGGCGAAGCCCATATATTTGGTGGTGGAAGCAACCTTCTGAGCCATCACAAAAGTGGATGCGACATGTTATTGGAAAATTCGCTAACAAATTTCATACGCAGATTTGGGTGAACATTGAGGGTGAGGAGGAACTAGTAACCTGGAATCAAGGACAGAAGGGTTTGTTGAGATTAAAACCGCATGATAACCCGGAGAGAGAATGGCAAGTACGTCTTATTGCACGTGATGTGGAAGGCGAGGGTCTCGCATGGGCGGACATTGATGGAGACGGTAAATCAGAGTTAATTGCGGGAAACTATTGGTTTAAGCCTAAAGATAGCGCTTCTGAGGAGTGGCAGCGCTTCCAGTTTGCGCAAGGATATGTTGGTACACTAGTTGAAGCTGCGGATCTTGATGGAGATGGACGAATGGAAATTGTGCTTTCAGAAGGCGATGCTCAGTATTTTGGGCGGAAGGAGCATGGACGGGTTGCATGGTTTAAGGCTGAAGGGGACCCCTGCCAGCTTTGGCGAGAGAACGTGTTGGCCAACGATCTGGTTGATCCGCACTCACTTATCGTTGCTGACTTTACAGGCGACGGCCTGCCTGATATTTGCGTTATTGAGATGGATTTTACTGATAACCCTCAAGTAATCTTATTTGTCAATAGGGGCGGCGGTAGATTTGAAGGGCACGTTGTTGATGAAGGCGTTGGAAGCCATGATGCTAGGCTCATACATTTAAACGGTAAACCAGCAATCGTTGGTAAACCCTTTATCGGTAAACACTTAGGCGAGGTACACCTATGGGTGCCGAAATAGAAAATATAAGCCGTTTCCGAGATATTCTGCTATTTTTCTCACTTGCAGCGCCATTAATAAATCCTTGATTTTCTTTATATATCTGCCTATAAGTATATCACGCATAAAAATAAAAGATATAATAAAGAAACTTTAAACCATAATAAGCTCGCAAGCAAAAACAGAAAGGGGATTCACGGGAAATCTCTACAGCCACTAGATATTTATATATCCGCACTCACTTATCGTTGCACTGGAAAGCCATATCAAGAACCACGATCATGCCTAGTCAAAAGGTAAAGATAATTGGCAGAGAAGGCTTAACCCTCACTGTAGACCCTATTAACGAATAATAAGTTTACCCAGCTGTTTACACTTTTAACCCGGTGAAGTTTTCCCAAAGGGACCTGTGGCTTGACGACAAGTTCATACATCAATTCTACTGGGGGAGCGAAGCCGACCTAGACAGAGGTGTATTGAAGCATTCGCCTTTCGGAATGAAGATTGTGAAGAGCAGCAAATGCACAGCGCTGACAGCCATAGCGGTTGACCTAGATAAGCCAGCTGCGGTCATGCTTTTGAGGAGAGATATAACAACTGAGCCTTTCGAGAACCCGAGGGAAGACCGATATAGGATTGTTGCAAGCGAACGCATAGGACTAGGCGTACTACGCTCAGAGGGGATAGCGAAAATGACGAGCATCTAGGCTAGGCTGCTGAGATGCGCCGCCATGAACCCTCCTTTAAAGGGTGAAAACATCCTTATTTTTTTGAAAAGGGCAAATCGACGGGATTATTAGGTGGTCGGTATGGTTGTGGAGATAGGTTTCGTGGGCGTCTGCCCAGTACAGCGTTTCTAGGATCATGGAATAGCGAGATACTCGCAGCAATAACAGGCTTGGTTGGAACAGTCACGGGATTATTATTGGAGCGAAGAAATAGTTGCAGAAATGCAAAAATAACATTAAAAATAGTTGCAAAAATGAGAAAATGACGTTCAGAACAGTTGCATTTTTGAGACTGAGTTCTGTTAGCGAAAATGGGAGAACATCTGAAACAGGGGTTGAAATGGTTGCGTATTTTAATTTTGCAGCTTTTTCCATCCTATTCGACCCAGTGTGAAAACCTAGAGGGGGTATCAATTTTAGCTTGAAAAATCAGCCTAAAATTGTCCTGGGCGTGGGCCTCCCGGTCCCAGCCAGAACACCCCTCATCTCCCGCAAAACACGCTCTCCGAACATGAATACAAATTGAGGGACAAACTATTTAAGTCTATTTTAGTCTAATCACCCACAACAATCATATTTAAGAGCGAAAAAAGAAAGTAGAAAAAATTGGCTGATAAATGAAAAAATATGCAGATACGTATATATCTACGCAAAGGGTCATTACCATGATAAAAATATTGCATAAAAGGCTTACGGGGGCGGCACATGGATCTAAGCGCCTTCTTTAATCCAAAGTCAATAGCTGTTATTGGAGCCAGCAGAGAGACTTGGAAAGTAGGCCACAGAGTATTTAAGAATCTTATTGACGCTGGCTTCCAGGGAAGCCTATATCCGATAAACCCAAGCGCTGAAAATATTTTAGGCTTCAGATGCTATAAGAGCGTTAAGGATGTGCCTGACGATGTAGATTTGGCTGTAATAGTTGTTCCGGCAAAAATTGTGCCCTCAGTAACTGAAGAATGCGGGCAAAAAGGCGTTAGGGGGATAGTTATAATATCAGCAGGCTTTAGCGAAACAGGAAGGGAGGGAACGCTTCTAGAAAGAGAAGTTGTTGAAATATGCCGAAAATACGGCATGAGAATGCAGGGACCGAACTGCTTAGGAATTATAAGCACACAAAGTCGTGTAAACGCATCCTTCGCACCAACAATGCCTTTACCGGGAAACATAGCCATCGTATCTCAGAGTGGAGCGCTTGGAAGCGCCATCTTGAATTGGGCGATTAGAAATGAGATTGGATTCACTAAGTTTATAAGCTTGGGAAATGAGGCTGACCTGAATGCGGCGGATTTCATTGAAGCCTTAGGAGAGGATGAAGAAACAAGGGTTATTGGGCTTTATATTGAAGGTGTTAAGGATGGAAAGAGATTCATTGATGTTGCAAAGAGGGTAACTGGGAAAAAGCCGATAGTAGCCATAAAAGCCGGCACAACCGACGCAGGTGTGAGGGCTGTTTCATCCCACACCGGTTCATTAGCAGGTTCAGATGTGGCTTTTTCAGCTGCCTTCAGAAAGTCTGGAATAATAAGAGTTAACACCCTTGAAGAATTGTTTAACCTTGTACTAGCCTTCGGTTCGCAGCCTATCCCTAGGGGGAAGAGGGTACTTATAGTTACAAATGGCGGTGGACCCGGCATTTTAGCTGCGGATGCCTGTGAGAAAATGGATCTTGAACTGCCGTTATTAGAGTATGAAATTAGGGAGTACCTCCGGAATCTCATGCCCCCGCACTCCAGCCTAAATAATCCGCTGGATGTTTTAGGTGATGCTGACGAAAACCGTTATAGAATTGCTTTGGAAGCTGGCTTAAAAAGCAACAATGTGGATGGATTAATCGTTATTTTAACCCCGCAAGCCACAACCCCCTGCGATAAGATTGCTGAAGCAATCGCGGAGGTTGGAAGGTTCTCTAGTAAGCCTATTCTCGCCGCCTTCATGGGGCTTGAAGATAGCTCGGCGGCTATCAGAACTCTCAGAAAGAACAAAATACCGAACTATAACTTTCCAGAACCCGCGGCTTTCACGTTTAAATCCATGTATGATTACAGCTTGATACTTAATTCTCCGCATGAGGAACCCGTCACAACTGTAGAAATTAATGAGGAAGAAATTAAAAATGTAATTGATAAGGCAAAGCTTGAAGGGCGTCTGGCTCTCACAATAGATGAATGTATAAAAGTAGCTAAGGCTGCCGGCATACCTATGCCTAAAGCGGTGGTAGCGATAAGTAAAGAGGAAGCCGGCGAGTTTGCTGAAAAGATCGGTTATCCCGTTGCCATGAAGATTGTTTCGCCGGATATACTGCATAAGACAGATATTGGTGGCGTAGTATTGGGCGTTAAAAGCCGCGCTGAAGCTGAGGAGAACTATGAGAACCTAGTTAGGAGGAGCCGGATAGCGATTCCGAACGCAAAGATAACCGGCGTCTTAATCCAGGAGATGGTTCCATCCGGTAAGGAGATCATTGTAGGAACAGTTAGAGATAGACAGTTTGGCCCGCTAATCATGTTCGGTTTAGGCGGCATATATGTTAACTTTCTGAGGGACGTGTCCTACCGCCTATGCCCCTTAACAAGGAGCGAGGCTGTTGAAATGATTGAAGAGACAAGGGCATATTCGCTTCTCAGAGGCGTCAGGGGTGAACCGCCCTCGGATATAAGCTCCATAGTTGATGTTATGCTTAAAATGTCGCAGATTATGGTCCGCTTTGAGGAGATATCTGAAATGGAGATTAATCCATTATTTGTTTATGAAAAAGGAAAGGGCTGCATTGGGGTAGATATAAGAATAACAATTACACATAAATTATAGATTAAGGAGGCTTAAGTGAATTGGTTAAAAAATCCATATATCTCGCCTCAACCGAGGAAGCTTCTGGAAAAAGCGTTGTAGCAATATCGCTGGCATCAATAGCCAAGGAAAGCGGCATGAAAATCGGATATTTCAAACCTATCACTGTGGAGGCTTCACTAGCTCATGGCAGAGAAGGCATAGATGAAGATATAGAGGTTATGAGGAGAATACTTGATCTAAAGATGGGATATAGCATTTTATGCCCGCTCACGCTTAAGAGGGGCTATTTTCTTAGAGATTTTCTTAATATCGATTTCTCCCAATGTGTCGAAGGTGTACTCAAATCTTACAGGGAAGCATCTAACGGTAAAGACATAATGCTTATAGAGGGGCCACGTGCGCTTTCAATCGGCGCTTTTCTAGGATGCCCAGTTCCGAAACTTGCAAGAGAATTCAGCGCTGAGATACTGCTAGTTTTAAAGTTTAAGGATGATTTTATTGTTGATGAAATTCTGCAAGCTCAAGAGTATTGTGCTAGATGGGATGCGAAACTTCTCGGTGTCATATTGAACCGTATACCGCAAGATGCTATGGAAAGAGCTGAAAACGTAATTAAGCCCTTTATTGAGGCTCAGGGAATAAAAGTTCTGGGCTTAGTCCCTGAAGATAAAGTTTTAAGCGCATTAACCGCTAGGGAAATCTGCGATTTCATAGGTGGGGAGGTTCTGGCAGGCGAA
The DNA here is from genome assembly GCA_964411115.1 of uncultured Candidatus Bathyarchaeia archaeon. Classification (GTDB taxonomy): domain Archaea; phylum Thermoproteota; class Bathyarchaeia; order Bathyarchaeales; family DTEX01; genus DTEX01. The sequence continues at coordinate 38,908 of CAYPJR010000002.1, forward strand.
GATGGATTAGATAATCTTATTGAAACTATCCTTATAGGCGCTATGACTCCTGAGAGCGCTGCTAAATATTTCCGAAAGGTGACAAATGAGCTTGTTATAACTGGAGGAGACCGCTCAGACATAATTTTAACGGCTCTGGAAACCGGGGTCTCAGCCATAATATTAACTGGCAATCTTTATCCAAGCGCAAAGGTTCTTCCAAAAGCGGATCATCTGAAGGTTCCATTAATAATTGTTCCATATGATACATACACAACGTTGCAGCATGTCCAGAAAATAATTGGTAGAATAAAGCCTGGCGATCCCAGAAGGATAAATGCTGCAGTAGATCTGGTTAAGAAGAATGTAGACTGGGAATATATATTGAGGGCAGCTTCATGAAGAATGCTTCATCAATTAACTGAAGCGGCTAGATTGCAAGGTAAAATTAATGTCGCAAAGAGCGCATAGGGGTATCGTTTATATAGGTTTACAGCCCATTCATGGTTGACATTAAGGTTAGACTTCTATCGCTTGGTTCAGCGGAGTGGTTCGAAGATGGAAATGCGTATCAGACAGCCAATCGTATGCGTTCTTGGACATGTGGATACTGGAAAAACTCTTCTCCTCGATCAGATTCGTAAGAGTAGCGTTCAGGCCCGTGAAGTCGGAGGGATGACGCAGCATATCGGCGCAAGCTTCTTTCCAATGGAAACGCTTGAGGGAATTGCCGGATCATTCTTTAAAATGATCGGCGGTGGTGAAATCAAGATACCTGGGCTGCTTGTCATCGACACTCCGGGACATGAAATATTTGCAAATCTCAGGCGCAGAGGTGGGGGAATAGCTGATATAGCCATACTTGTAATTGACGTTTTAAAGGGCTTTGAAGCCCAAACCTATGAGGTTATTGAAATATTAAAGTCTAGGAAAACACCTTTTCTAGTAGCCGTAAACAAGATTGATCGCATACCGGGCTGGAAACCGTATCCCAACGCGCCCTTTCTAGAATCCTATAAAAATCAGGATCCTAATGTGAAGCGAGAACTTGATGAGCACCTATATAGGATCATAGGTAAATTCTCGGAGTTATCCTTTAGAGCTGATAGATTTGACAAGATAACGGATTTTACAAGAACAATCGCGTTGATTCCAACCAGCGCTAGGACCGGCGAAGGGATACCGGAGCTAATAGCTGTCTTAGCTGGCTTAACATATCAGTATCTCCGAAAAAGGCTGCAAACAACTAGCGGACCGGCTAAAGGCACCGTCCTCGAAGTGAAGGAGGAAGTTGGTTTAGGCGTAACGGTTAACGCAATAATTTACGATGGGGTTCTTAGAAAGGGCGATTTAATAGTGCTGGGTGGAAAGGAGAAGCCTATTGTGACAACTGTTCGTGCAATATTGATGCCTAAACCACTGGATGAAATAAGGGATCCGAGGGAGAAATTCTCATCGGTTGATGAGGTTGTGGCGGCCGCGGGTGTAAAAATTGTTGCACCAAACCTGGAGGATGCGATAGCTGGCGCGCCAATCTATGTTATTCCATCGGAGGAAAAAATAGAGGAGTATGTGAAAGAGGTTGCGGAGGACATTCAAAAAGTTCGTGTATCAATGGAAATTGAGGGAGTTATTCTCAAGGCTGACGCGCTAGGTTCTCTGGAGGCTATAATAGAAAGCCTTGGCAGAAACGGCGTGCCAGTGCGCTTGGCTGACGTGGGCGACATATCTAAGAGGGATGTGACAGAGGCCATTATTGTTAAGGAGAAGGAGCCGCTTTACGGGGTTATCTTAGCATTTAATGTGAAAGTTCTCCCAGACGCTGAGGAGGAGGCGAAAAATCATGGAGTGCCGATCTTCAGGCATAACATCATTTACCATCTTATTGATGAATACCTCAAATGGATGAGAAGCGAAAAAGAAACTCGTGAAAGAAGCGAGTTTGAGAGGCTTATAAAGCCAGCTAAGATAAAGGTTTTACCCGGTTATATCTTCAGAAGATCCAAGCCTGCCATAGTTGGCGTTGAAGTTCTAGCCGGACAGATCAAGCCGAAGGTTCATCTCATGACAAGCGACGGTAAAGATATAGGTGAAATACTGCAAATACAGTTTAAGGGGGAGACTCTTTCATACGCAGAGATGGGAAAACAGGTTGCGATCTCCATAGATAAACCCATTGTGGGACGCCATTTCGATGAGGGTGACATACTTTACGTCCTAGTTCCTGAGCAGCATGCCAAGGCTCTCCTCACAAAATTTAGGGATAGACTGAGCATTGAGGAAATTGAAACTTTAAATGAAATAATGGCAGCTTTGGGAAGAAAATATATGCTTGGGCATTCCGCCTAAGCATCTTAAATTACTTATCAATTTGCCTCCAAACTTCTCATGCATTAATAACTTAAATAAGGCTTGAGGTTTCTTAGCCGCCTCAAGATAAATTAATAATATTTTCATATTTTCGGTATTTAATAAAAAATAGGAGGTTTTTGTCTCGGCTTGCCTATTGATTATTAAAGTATTTTACCTGAAAATGCTTTGAAACGTCACTTGTATAATGAGAT
>CAYPJR010000003.1:0-37301 GCA_964411115.1 uncultured Candidatus Bathyarchaeia archaeon
TTGTTTTTACCTTGTATTTTTATCATGAACTAATCTTTATTTAATCAATTTTTTTAAGAATTTCCCTTAGAACTCAACCTTGGCATATCGCTGTTTTATCGGAAAAGAGGGGAATAAAGCCGGTAATAATCTGAGAACATAATGGGATAGCATCCATATTATGAATGGATTTTTCAGTTTTTCCTTAGCTTTTTCCTCTCCAATAATGATTGTCCCTGAACCCCTAATCTTTTAGATTTAATCCTAACGGTATGCTTCAATCTTTTAAAATCCTGTTTCTTTTCTGATAATTATTTTCTCGCCGACATCAGCGCCTAACAGTTTTAGGGCGCTGCCCTGATTAACCGAAATCTCTAGAAAGCCACCGCTTCCAATTATGGCGAGTAACTCATTTTTTGGAAGGCGCCCGTAAGCCTCACAAAGCCTTAGCCTGAAATTTCTATTCCGTACTTTAACAAGCAATATGTCTCCCTCTGAAATCCCCGCAGAGGCAAGGTTGCTTTGCGCTATGTTGGTAATGAGATTTCCGAAATCATCGATGTAGACCACTTCGCCTTCAATAAGCCCCTCATAAACCCTGGCTTCAGAGAAACTTGGAATGATGGGGTCAAATATTTCTGGGCCGAAATCCGATATTGGAACGCCTTTAGCTAAGTATGCTGCCGCTGGGCTGAATATGTCGCGTCCATGAAATGTCCTCGATACTTTGCTAAGTATATACTTTGGATTAGAGATAACATGAATATGCTTAATTCCATCCATTTTAGATGAGGGTATTAAGAGCCCATTATCCGGTCCAACATAGAAGCCTCTTTCAGTCTCAATTATTATCGGCCGCCTCTCAGTGCCAACCCCGGGGTCAACAACAGCTAAGTGAATCGTTCCCTTTGGGAAGAAGCGGGAGGCTCGAAGAAGAATGTAGGAGCCCATTTTAACATCAAATTTTCTAACATTATGGCTTATGTCAACTATGCATGCTTCCGGGCATATTGAAAGTATAACCGCCTTCATTTCAGAAACGTAAGAATCCACTAAACCGAAGTCTGAAAGCAACGTGATTATCCGGTGTCTCCGCACAGGAATCACCTAAAATAAATCTGTAGGTTGTTAGAACTATCTTAAATGGTTGTCACCACATATCCATAACGATTCTACGCGCGTCATCCTCAGATATGGGCCTTGAGTTTTTCTCTATTAGACGTGTAAACGTAAGAACTTTACTGGCAATTTTCGCAAGGTCGTTTTCTGAAACCCCTATCTCCCTTAACCTTTTAGGCGCGTTCAATTCATCTAGGAGCCTCATGATCCTATTAAAAATGAATATTTCCAGATCATCCGGGCTACTTATCTTTTCCCTATAGTTGACATCTATTTTTTCAGCTATTTGTGGAAGCTTGTGTCGTATTGCTGGAGCATTAAATTTGAAGGCGTAGGGTAGGGAAAGCCCGCATGAGAGTCCATGTGGAACCCCCAATTTTACGGAGAAGGAGTAAGCGAGAGCATGTCCCAAGCAGACCCATGAATTTATAAAAGCCATACCGGCCATTAAAGCGCCTAAGCTCATACTGAATCTGCTTTCCTCATCGCCGCTTACGTAAGCCCTAGGCAGATACTTGAATATGATTCCGATCGATTGAAGGGCCAGTGCGTCAGTTATTGGATTGGCGTTAACCGCCATTAAAGCCTCAAATGCATGGCTTAAAGCATCCAAACCCGTTGAGGCTGTTACTCTAGGAGGCATAGAATAGGTTAGCCTAGGGTCGATTATAGATACGTCGCTAAACAAGTATGGGCTTATTATAGCCGATTTGGCTTCTTCATCCAGCAATGTTATTACGGCCACATGGGTAACCTCCGACCCTGTTCCGGCAGTTGTTGGCATAAGAATCTTCGGCAGCCCAGGTTTCTCCACAAGGTTCACGCCGAGATACTGCCTCATAGATTTCTTGTTTGTCGCCGCTATAGATGCCACTTTAGCCATGTCTAGGACGCTGCCCCCGCCAACCCCAACTATTAAATCGTATCCTCCCCCTCTAGCTTTTTCGGCAACTTTCTCGGCGACTTCCAGACTTGGCTCCGATCTGATGTCGCTAAAAAAGTCTATGCTTAAGCCTTCGCTAAGAAGATTTTCCTCCACATTTTTCATTAGATCGCTAGATCTCAAGTTATCATCGGTGATTAGTAAAGCTCTATTCCCCCCTAAAGCTTTAGCCTCCAAACCAACCGTGCTTGAGGAACCCGTACCGAAAATGATCTTTTTAGGTAGCTGAAAGCTGTAGATTTTTCCCATAAATACGCTTAAATTCATAAGTTTTCACCCAACAATCATATTTGTAACCTTTAAAATAAAAATGATTTCGCATGTTTTTGGCATAGCCGCGCTATGGAGGCAATTTTTCCTCCCCATCAATTTTAATATCTAAAACTACGGTTTCTCCCTTTCTAACATTCCTCAATCCATCTTCAAGAGCCGGCTTAAATTGCTGCGGCTTATCTACGCTGATACCTACGCATCCAAATGCTTCAGCTATGTCCGCAAAACTTGGGTTCTTTAAGCTAACAGAGATTAGCCTTCCGCCATAAATGCTTTCTTGATGATGCTTTATTGTTCCTAATGCGCCATCATTAAATATGCATATTAGCACAGGAGTTCCCTCCTGAACTGCTGTTGAGAGCTCATGCATGCTCATGTAAAAGCCGCCGTCACCACATATAGCCACGACGCGTCTATCCTCCCCGCTAATTGCAAGTCTGCAGGCTATAGCTGCCGGTAATGCGTATCCCATCGGGCCGAAGCATCCTGATTGTATCCATGTATATGGCTCATAGATTTCTAAGAATGTTGAAGCCCAAAGCTTATTGTTTCCAGCATCCAAGGTGAAAACGGTTTTTCTATCGCATGATCTGCGAATTTCAGCGCAAACTCTCTGAGGCTTCAAAGGAGATTCCTCAGAAAATGTTTTTCTATACCACTCGGATCTCCGCCAATCCTCCTTTGCAGTCTCTATGAATTTAAGCCATTCTTTTCGCAGATTCTTCCCAAGATCTTGAAGGCTTTTCGCCCTTTCAACAATCTCTGCTAAAATCTTTCCCGCATCGCCGACAATGCCCACTTCAACCGGGTAGTTTCTGCCAATAACCATCGGATCCACATCGATATGGATCAATAGCGCATTAGGATTTACATTAGTCCACCACCTAGTGCTTAAGGCTGCAAACCTGCATCCAACAGCCAATATGAGATCAGCCTCGGCAAGGATCCTATCGTTGAAGTACGGCGCGTGAGCACCGATTCTGCCAACCGATAGCGGATGATCCTCGGGAAATGATCCTCTGCCGTTAAAGGTTGTGGCCACCGGAATCTCTAAATATTCAGCTAAATCCCTAAGCTCGCTATGCGCCCTGCTGGAATAATGTACGCCTCCGCCGGCTATTATGATTGGTTTTGAAGCTTTAACTATAAGGTTTAGGGCTAAATCTATAGCCTTTGGGTCGCCGCATGATTTAGGCGGAGAGAGAACCTGAAGCGTTTCCTTTGAAAGCGCTTCATCGTCGTATTCTACAGTCTGAATTTGAATATCATGGGGCAGATCGATATGTGCAGGTCCAGGTCTGCCCCATGTGGCAGCTTTAAAAGCCTCCTTTAAAGTTTCAACTGTTTTCTCCGGCTTTATTAGACGTGTTGACCATTTTGTTATTGGCGTGAACAGGGCTACATGGTCAAGCTCTTGGAAAGCGCCCCTTCCTAAATAATCTATAGGTTGCTGTCCAGTAAAAATAATGATCGGGCTGCTGTCAGTCCACGCAGTCGCCACGCCAGTTAATAGGTTCGTAGCTCCCGGACCTCCTGTTCCATCGCATATTCCAGGTTTACCTGTGAACTTTGCGTAGGCGTCCGCCATATAGGATGCTGATTGCTCATGTCTAACAAGTATATGCCTAATAGATGAAGAGTAAAGGCTGTCATATAATGGACATGTTTGGGAGCCCGGTATGCCGAAAACAAGTTTCACATTTATCTTCTCCAGAAATTTAATTATTAAATCGGACACTTTCAAATTCATGATCTCCCGAACCACCAATGAATAATTTTTTGGATCAAATCAAAAATTTATTGTTCATCATTAGGAAAAGTTAAAATCCATCGGTTAACCTTCTAATACTAGGCATCGAAAATAGGGCAACCAGTGTTATGGAAAGCGAAAAATACAGAAAGTTCCTCGAGATAGAGTCGAAGAAAGCCCCCTTAGAGAAGAAGCAATCCGATATGAGGGAGCGCTTCTGGATCTCTTGGGGGGAGAGCGTGGATAGAGCTCCGATTGAGAAGGGGACATCTGACATAATTGACTCGTTATATTTTGGCAATGACCCTTCGAGGACCGTTGTGATTGACCGTAAAGTTGCAAAGATCCTTCAGGAGCGCCTAAGAGGGTTGGAGGAGGAGAACATGAGGCTTCATAAACGCGTAAGGCTGATGAGGCTAATAATGTATGCTCTTATATTGATAATTTTTCTCATGGCTATAGCCATCGTTCAAGCCGAACCTTTAATGATGCCCCTATAGGGGGATTAATATGCTGCAAAATAAGGTAATGGATTTAGAGAAGGAAATAATGGCTCGTTTCGTTGGGAACGAAGAAGCCATCAGAATGATAGTGCTAAATCAGCTGCATCCACGTTCAGCAACGCTTATACGTGCACCACGCGGCGTTGGCAAATCAACGCTTATGCTTCTGTTACTTAAGGGCATAGCGGGCGACGATTTCGTTGTCATATCCGGAGCCTCCGAGGTTAAGAGAGGCGAGGTTGTCGGCAGACTGCATATTCCATCTCTTGAGAAAGAGGGTGTTGAACGGGTCTTATGGGCTGCATTCACTAGGAGCAGAGGGAAAGGTATTGATGAACTTAACAGGCTGAACCCCTACACGACAGCTAACATACATCATTTAATGCAGTTCGGTGAAGTTTGGGCTTATGGACAGCAATCGAAGGTTGAGGATTACATATTAATCGCAAATGAAAACCCATCAGACGCAACGTCATTTGTTCATCCGCCGCCATTCTATGACAGATTCGATATATGCGTCTTCCTCAGAACATTAACTTTAAGCGAAAAATTTCAACTCCAAGAATTATTAGATAGATATGAAGGGAACCTTATTGAATCTATGCCGCAGGTGCTCTCATTCGAGGATCTTCAGGAGGTTAGAAGAGAGGTTGCGGAGGTAGAGCTGGATCCAGACTTAATCGGATACATCAATCTGCTAGTTAGAGATTTTCAATCATGCATACGTGGAAAAGAAAGCTCGGAGGTTAAACCGCCAACACTATGTGAGGGATGCCACTTTATACGCGACGTATGCGGGATGATAAAGGAGCCGGTGAGCGAGAGAGCCACAGTAGTGTTAACGCACCTAGCTAAGGCGGTAAAATGGCTCTATGGAAAATGCAGCATAGATGACATCTTCCAAATGGCCCTATGGATTTTTCCGCATAGACTAAACCTGATCAGAATGAGGAATATCCTAAGCGATATACAGGAACTGCTTGAAAGGGAAAGGGTCAAGATGGAAGATAGACGGTTGAGAAGGCAATGGACGTTGCTAAATGAACTCATAAAGGGCTTTAATCCATCAATATATAGGCTTGCGAGGGACGCAGCCGTTGAAGATGTAACATTCGCTGAGGAACTGATTAAAATGGAGGAAAAATGGATCGGCGAGGGACTTATGAAGCGCGGAGAAGACATATCGACGCAGATGGGTTGGCGGCTGCAAGGATACAACTACTGGAGATCAAGGTAAATGTCAGTTCAAATGGAGGAGATAATTAAAACTTTTAATCAAGCATGGATGGAGCTGCATTGTCCACCGGTTACACTTAAGATTGAAGATGAAAAACATGGAAGAGGCTTCGAAAATCATGCGGCTTTCTCCGCCGTAAACGGTGAAGTTCGACTCGGGTCAAAGGTTATACCTAGGGGCTGCGATCCACAGAAGTATCTGCTATGGTTTTTCCGTCATGAGCTTGCTCATGTGCATCATTGCCCCTACGATCTTAGAACCGCCTACAGTCTAGAGAAAGCGGCTCATGATATCTTGGGAGACTGGGATCTTGCTTACTTAGCAACACATTTATTTGCGGATCTGCAGGTTAACATAAATTATCTTCCAAGGAGATTCGGCGAAATCCCATATTTTATGCAGGTTCTAAAGGGCAGGCGCCTATCGCTTTTGGAGCAGCTGCTTCAAGAAGTATATTTTCTCATAAATCCGATTTCTAAGTCAAGTGACAGAACGCTTGAGAACATCGCAAAGGAGATTCTTGCAGTTATGCTGCTTGATAAGCCGTGGCATTCAAAGGTTCAAATATTGGCAATAATTCTCAACAAGATGAGGACGTTTTACCCTAATCTCCTATCCGATAGAAGGGTTGAGAAGCATATCCGGAGAAGCGTTCTCAGGGTGAGGGAGGATTTTCTTCCGGACTCGCTGAAAATGTTTGAGGAAATTTTCGGAAGGATCTCCGACGCTTCAGATGCGAAGGAATTTTTTAAACAGTGGATTGAACCCCGATTGCCGCTGGAAGAGAAGGAAAAAATGAGGAGGGCTATTGAAGAGAAGGCGAGGATACTGAAGAGAAAGGCCGAAGAGGGCAGGGAAAAATCTGAGCAAACTGAGGGAAGAAAGGCGCATGATGGAGAAGAGGGTAAAGGCGGTAAAGGTTTTCCTGAAAAACCTCTTCATGAGGGTTTAGAGGAGCCGCTTTTACCAACATCGCTCTCAAAACCTTACGAGAAAATTGATTCCCGCATCTTTAATGAGGCTTTCTGGAAAAGATACTGGTATAGGTCTAGGGCTGAAAGGATAATTATGCATTACTTGTCGGAAAACCCCTCTAAGAAACCTGTTTGGGCGGTTGTTAAATATCCCGATGACTGGTATATTGAGGATGAAATCGAGGACTTAGATATAGACGTGAGCCTCGACGAAGGTCCATTAATACCGGAAGTTACAACGTTAAAATGGGTTGAGGAGCCAACCTTCCGAGGCCAGTCCTTAGTCACCGGATTTGTTCCATCGGAAATCACAATTTTGGATGCAAGCCTCAGCATGTCAAAGATACATGATGATGCAGCCGTAGCCGCTTTTATAGCATATCTTAGTGCGCGTAAAGCCGGAGGGGAAACCTCGGCAATAACATTCTCAACGAAGTATTTCTCAGCAGATTGGGATTCACCGGACGACCTTAAGGAAATAGCCCTTTCAATGAGCTTTAATGAATACACCGTTTTTCCAGCATATGAAGTTAGTAGGCTGATTTCCAGCAAACCCGGAAGCTGCTTCATTATAGTGATAACCGATGGAGGATGGCAAAACATTGATGAGGCCATACCTATATTGGAGAGAATCGCCGATTTCGGACATAAAATAGCTATATTCCTCCTTCCTGGAGGGGAATATCCGGAAAAAATTAATATCCTGAGGAGAAATCCATACTTAAGAATTTACAATATTGATAATCCCGAGACTGATCTTCAAGGCCTGGTTCTTTCAGAAACAATTAAAACGTACAGAACTTTTCTACCATAGATTCTGAGCGATTTTCCAGCCGTTAACTTATTTATTCTGCCTTATGCAGATAAGAAATAGGGTAATAACATTTGAGGACGCTTAAAGATCTCGGCGAGAGAAAAGCTATAGAGATTATTCTGGAGCTTTTAGATTCAATGCCAAATATGCCAATCCCTTTCGGAGATGACGTTTCAGCAATTCAAATTGACGAGAAACTGATTATTGTAAAGGTGGATATGCTTGTTGGCAAAACCGATGTGCCTCCGGGCATGAGCTTGAGGCAGGCGGCTAGGAAAGCCATAGTTATGAATATAAGCGATTTCGCAGCTAAAGGCGCAAAACCCGTCGCTGCTTTAGTCTCCCTTGGTTTACCAAGCGATTTCACCGAGGAAGAGGTTAGGCAGATAGGTTTAGGGCTGAATGATGGCGCTAGGGAATATGAAATTTACGTGATAGGCGGAGACACGAATGAATCCTCAGACCTAATTATAGACTGCGCTCTCATAGGGTTCTGCAAAAAGGGGAGCCTCATGAGGCGCAGCGGAGCTAGGCCAGGTGACATAGTTGCGGTGACAGGATATTTTGGGAGGACATCTTCCGGACTTAAGATTCTACTGAATGGTTTATCCCCACCTGAGGAGTTAAGGCAGCCCCTGGTGGAGTCGGTTCTCATGCCTAAGGCTCGGCTCAGGGAGGGTTTGGCTTTGGCGGAGATTGGCGCCGTAACTTCCTCGATAGATTCTAGCGATGGGTTAGCGTGGAGCCTTCATGAGCTCTCGAAGGCGAGCCGCGTCGGCTTCATGATCGAGAATGTTCCAGTGGCGCCGGAGGTTCAAGTCTTCGCTGAGAAGTATGCTTTGGATCCGGTAGATCTAAGCCTTTACGGTGGAGAAGAATATGAGCTTGTTGTAACTGTTAAGCCGGAGCTTTGGGATAGGGCAAGGGAGGTTTTAAGCGGATTCAAAACGCCGCTAATAAGAATAGGCAAGGTTATTGAGGAGGAGGAAATTAAAGTTAGGATTAATGGGGAGACAAAGGTTGTTGAGGGTAGGGGTTGGGAGCATTTTAGGAGCGTGGCTTAAAAATGTTAAAATGGGTTGCCCGCTAAACTTTGTATGCAGATATTTTCCTGTCCGATTTAGCCGCCTTTTGAAGCCTTATTTGGAGAACCCCTTTGACGTATGATTTCTCCTTCAATTTCGCCTCCTTCGGTATCTGCAGCCTCTGTATAAGTTTTCCATCACCCTTTATCTCGAGGTTTTCTCCGGAAACCTTCACTTCAACATCATTAAACCGTCCCGGCATCCTTACTAAAATAGTTATGCCCTCCTCGTCCTCAAATAGGTCGTAAAACAATTCATGTCCGCTTGGCGGATGAGGCTTCTTACTCTCCTTAAAGATTTTGTTTATTTCTATTAGCCAGTAAATTAGAACTGCAACTACGATTGCCCCAACGATTATGCCTTGCACTCCACCCTTCAATTTGAAGAGCAATATTACTAGCGAAGCCAGCGCTGAAGCGCTTAGCAATAGAAGTATGCTCCTGAAAAGATCGTTAGTTTCTTTTTCATTCCGCCTCATTAAGCGGCACTTCCCATTATTTTCAATTAAAGCTCGATGGTTATATAGTGAAGCTCAATTACTCCTTCAATTGATACCATAATCCCAATATTCATTTTTCCATCAGCCCTCCACATAAATATTCTTGAAGCCTGATATTCCCCGCATTTCTCCAGAAACTCCATAATTAAATTTTGAACTTTAACCCAATCCGCCTCAGAAGTAAACTTGACGCTGCCCTCAATGAATGATACATGTGGGTTGAGACTTTCAGGCTTTAAAACCTTGAACCCTGCCTCCTCAATGATTCTAACCAGCCTAGCGATCCTCTCCTCTTCGCTTAATCCCGGCGTTGGAGGAAACTCGACGCCTGCGATCCTAATCAAGAATCCTCTAAAGCTATCCTCAACTGTGGAACCTAAGCCGACATAGTATTCGCCGGTGAAGTCTGCACCTATAGTTGCAATCGTCCCGATCTCAGTGACAACCCCGCCTCCCGGCGCTGTATAAACAGGTATGAAGAAGACATCGTATCCGCCGATTCTATAAAAGATCTGGTTTCCAATACGCGGGTTTCTTAGGAGGGTCTTCAGCGTTGCGAAGCTCGGGTTCCTTTCTAAAGCCTCATTTATCGCGGATGGTCCGAGTAGCTTTTTCTCCGCTCCCAGCGGCACTTTATAGAAGATCATTTCGCCAGTGTAGGGATAATCGTTTCTAACAATGATGTAGCCGGCGAGGTTTTCCCCTAATGCTCCCCGCAACTCTAGGGATAATAGTCCCACAAACTCGGGCTTCTCAAATCCATGCGGCTGAGCGATAATATAGTACGTGTCTATGCCATCAGGCACCTTATAAAATTCCTTGGCAGCAATAAATGCGGATGGCTCTGTTACGTGAAATATGTTGTACATAGAAACCCTCCACTCAAAGAGTTCCTCAGGGTATCTCAGCTGCGTCTTCAGCCACTCCGGAACCTCCGTAGATATATATTCAGCGTAGACCGTTTTGAAAAGTTGGCTGAAGAAGTCGCTTCCAGTGATTATTAAATGTATATCTCCATGGTAAACATTTATTAAAGCGTATCCAACAAGCCTCCCAAAGGGGTTCCCATCACTCCAGGGCACATTTTCAGCGTTCAGAAAAACCATGAGGGGCATTGCCCAGAATGTTTGTTCACCATCGGTTACAGGCCATATGTCTATTCGCTGCCCTCTAATCTCATATTTAAAGTAGGGAAAAAGCAGCTTCATACGTTCATGAATGTCCCTGTATCTAATGATATGCATTGTTGTTGTGGGATAAGAGAACATAAAGTTAGGTTCAAAAATCCAGCTTAATGGCGGCGGAACATCTATCCCGCCTCTGCCATCATAAAAGTAGCCTCCAATTTCATCGCTAGAGGTTCTCTCAGCCGGATAAGCGATCCAAGTTTCCTGGAAAAGCCCGCCTTCACCATAATAGATTCTTCTTTGAGGAAAGAATTTAGTAGCTTCCACTATCCTTCCATTATGAGCGTCAAGCATGAGAAAACCATTAGGCACATGCGTGTACACGAAATGTAACGCGTACCATCTGTCTTCAGGCCGAACCGTCTGAGGCGCAATCAAGTCCATTGAGGCGCTCCAGTAAAGGGTGTCATTGAAGCGCAAAATATCTGCGTCGGAGAAGTTTATGTACGGTATTAAACCTATCTCCGGCCTAAGCTTGTCGAACGAAGCCTGCTGATCCCAGAGGCGCACCCTCTCCAGGAGTCCCCTATTCTGTATAATGAAAGCATCGATCTGATCGGGAGAAATAGATGTTGAACCAAATTCATACGGGATCTCCCTGATATTTTCAAGGTCGGCGAGATGCTGATTCACAGAGATCAGCTGAGCAATATATGGGCCGAGCATATCTAGCTTTCTAACGTCTGCAATGCTATTATTAAGTAAAATTGCTGATGCCATAACCAGGCTGATCGCGGCTAAAACTGCTAAGCGGAGATAAATCTCTCGGCGGCTGAAATGAACCTCAGGTTTTCTCCAATCCGCTATTGCGAAGGCGATAAAAGCGGCGCTGATGGAGAGAAATCCCAAAATCAGGTATTTAGTATTATAATCTATGAAAGATGCAAAGAACATGGTGAACATATACCATAGGGTGAAGACCGCTACTAGCATCTGCATGGTCGGTATGAACCTTCTTAAACTGGGCGTCTCTAGATTCCATAGATACGCAGCAACGAAGGGCACAATTATCCGAATAATATGTGTTAATGCTACCAGAAGCGCAAGGCGCAGCCATAAAGATCTAAGTAAAGGCGGAATTAACAATGTTAAAACTGGTATTAAAGGGGAAACCTTTAATTCAGCGTAGGATAAATCGATCGGCGGCGTTATAAAGGGGAGGCTGAAGATTTGAGGAAGCATCTCAACGCCTGAGCTCCAGCCGCGCATGATTGCATCTATGGCCATGCCGAACATGATGTTAATGAAAAAGACCGATCCGATGAGGGATTTAGTGATTTGCCAAACGAAAAATTTTACGGGGGACATTTTAAAGCTTTCAAAGTCAATCCATACCGGAGAAATTCTCTCCATGTCTCCCCCTGAACGGATAAATTTAACTGTTAAATTGATGAGGTACCAGATTATGGATCTCCTATTTTTGAAGTCTAACCTAAAAAAGGTGAAGGATGCAAGCGTGATCCCGCCTAATAAGCCGAAATATATAGGTTTTAAGAATAAATCTCCGAATTCTTGAACGTTAAGCCAGAAAACCACGATTTCACGGCTGAGAAAAAGAATTAGGACAACAATGATGATTGCTAGGGTCAAAAGCGCCCAGCGGATTTGACGCGTTCCGGAGCCTCTCTCAACACCACTCATGGTCAAACAATCCATGCGTTAAACTTTTAAAAGAGCCCGAATGCTCTAATCCATAATGGTCTTCATCTCAACTTAAACATTTCTACATTTTCCATTGCCTGGAGTAAAACGCAGCGCGCTGGCTCCGTAAGGTTTATTTTAACCCGGGCAATATAATAATTTCTTGGAGGAAAGCAGACCTGGAAATGTTAGCACTTAGGTACGTAGCAGCCGCTAATGTTTCCACTCTACCCCTTGGGGGTAGAGCCTATGCGGAGGACACGAATAGCATTCATAGCTATCTTAAGCACTATGAGTTCTCTAGGGATGGGTCTGCTTGGCTCGATATATCCCATATTTGTTCTTAACCGTTTCTCCGCATCTCTGCTAGATGTGGGAATGCTGGTAACAATTTTCGGGCTTGTCTCAGCGTTCTTTAAGGCTCCGGCCGGTAAACTTGTCGATATGTATGGGAAGGAAAGGGTCTTCTTCGTCGGGGTTATATTGAGCGCCGCAGGCACCTTCGCCTATTTATTGGCTTTTGACATCATACATCTCTATCTCATAGAGTTCTTTTTTGGAATATCCTATGCGCTTCAAGGACCTTCACGCCTAGCATTAATTATGGAGATAAGCGAGCAGGGTAAGAAGGGCTTAACGCTTGGAATTTTTGAATCCGCATATGATATCGCCGGGTCAATAGCCGCCCTAATCGCCGCGTTGATAGTGAGCTACTTAGGTTTTGAACCGTTATTCTTTTTATGTTCAGGATGTTATATGGCGACAGGAATTTTAATTTTAAAACTTGGCAAATTTAATATTAGCAAGCCTCTTTCTTATTCACGGCAATAATTTCTAAGCGTCGCGCCGATAAATATTTAGATATCGCCATCATTTAAATTCTCCAAAAATCATTAAAATAATAAATATTTAATTATTATTTGATGGTGATGTTATGTCCAAAACAGATGAGGAAATATTGCAGGTTTTGAAGGAAATTAAGACGCTGCTGGAACCTAAACCATCTCCTCCACCGCCGCCACCGCCAAAAGGACTTTGGAGGGAATTCTTAGACTTCATATCGAAATATAAGGTTCTAGGCATGGCTGTAGCTTTCATCCTTGGCTTATATTTAGGTGCTCTCGTTAAAGCCCTTGTTGATGATTTAATCATGCCGATAATAACATTGATCCTTCCAAATGTGGAGTGGGAGGTTCTAACGGTCGGTCCCTTCCGCATAGGACACTTTATAGGCGCTTTAATAACGTTCATCCTAGTAGCCTTTGTGGTTTTCCTAATAGTGAAAGCAACAAAAAGATTGGGTATAGAGTGATCCTTAAACTTGAAGACGCAAAATTGATTAGAAGATAATTTCTCTCCCTTTTCTTTTTTATTAGTTAAATTTGCTAGTCTCGTCTACCATTTAAGGCGGAGGATTTTAACCTTTAATAATTTCTTATTCTATAGGTTTTTAGGGAACGATGCCGATGAATCAAGATGTTGTGTACTGGTTAGGCAGTTCGCTTTATTTAAATATCACTAACAGATGCTCTAATAATTGTTACTTCTGTTTTAGGCATTATTTAAGAGGTATAGCTGGTTTTTATTTGAAACTTAAGGAGGAACCTCACCCCAAGCTGATAATTGAGCAGTTAGAAAGATATATGCCTATGAGAAAATGGGAGGAAGTTGTATTTTGCGGCTTCGGCGAGCCAACGATGAGGCTTGACTGCATACTTGAAGTTACAAGATGGATTAAAAGATATCATCCCGATATGAGGGTTAGATTGGACACTAACGGGCATGGTTATCTGCTTAACCCCGAAAGAAAAGTGGTGGAAGAGATTAGGGAAGCGGGGGTAGACGCTGTAACTGTAAGCCTAAATGGTCATGATGAGGAAACATATCAGCATGTTTGCAAACCATCCTTTAAGGATGCCTATAAAAGCGTATTATTTTTCATTGCGGAGGCGAAGAGGGCAAATTTAGAAATTGAGGTAACTGCCGTAAGAATACCCGAAATTGACATTTCAAGAATTCAGAATTTAGCGTTGCAGCTAGGCGTTAACTTTAGGGCTAGGGATTACATACCATGCTTCTATTGAACCTTAAATAATCTTCTTCTCATCTAATGTTTAAGGCTTTTTAACACTTCAAATATTTCCGCTAAACTATTTATTTCATACATTGCTTTAGCGTCAGGGGATTCAGGCTCCTCAGCGCGATGATCCCCTCTTCTAAGTCTAACGCTGATTAAGCCAAGCCTATTTGCGTAGGGCATCGTCCTATTAATTCGGCTGCTTACATAGATCGTTTCTTCCGGCTTAGCATTTAACTCCTTTAGGCATTTTTCAAACGGTCTGCTAGTTAATTCTATTGCTCCGCACTCCTCCGATATTACTACTGAATGGAACAAGTGATGCACACCTAACTGTATAAGTTTCTGCCACTCCTTAACAGCAATACCGTCTGAGACAACGCCCAGCTTATATTTTTGATCACGAAGTTTAATCAAAGTTGGGATAGTATCCGAGAACGGTTTTAAGTATGCCTGGCTTGTTTCACGATATGCGACAACCCCGGCGGCTATAACTCTTGGGTTCCATTTTAAACCTAGATGTTCAAGGAGCTTGTCGAAATGCCTATTATAATGTGGACCATACTTGCTTACGACCTCCTCAAGCCTTCTATATCCAGTTTCTAAATCCGTCGGGAGCCCAGTTTCAATCATAGCCCTTATGGCGTTAAGTCTTGCCATCCTCATTTGAAGGGACGAATCATACAGCGTATCTTCAATATCGAATATTACCGCCTTAATTCTCATATCATTTCACCACCTTAACGAGTTTTTCAGGATTATCTGGATTTAAACCTCTAAAAACAGACACATAATACGTAAATAGCTGGATGGGGACAATGAATAGAATTGGAGAGAAAATTTTAGAGAAACCTGCGGGTATAGAGATGAACCCGTCTGAGGCCTCCATTAATGGTCTGGAACCTTCAGTTTCTTCCAAAATCGATATAACGTTGGCGCCAAACCCTTTAAACCGCTTAGATAAATCAGCATACTCTTCAACCTCATCCGATGGGGAAATAAGAATCATTAATGTTTTCTCATCAACCAGCCTTATTGGTCCGTGAAGAAACTCTCGCGCAGCAAAACCCTCAGCGAAAACCATGCATGTTTCCTTAAGCTTTAATGCTGCCTCCAAAGCGGTGGCATAATTTGGCCCGCTGCCCAAAATAAACATTGGGTTTTTGTCCTTATATTTCTCAGCAGCCTCACGGATATTTTCCCTGGAGGACTTAAATATTTTTTCAATGGCTTGAGGCACATTATAAAGCTCCCTCTTAACATTGTCAATTTTTGATTTTTGCTCTCTAAGCGCAGCTATCTCGAGGGAGAGCATGAAGATAGCCATCAACTGCGTAACATACGTTTTTGTTGCCGGAACAGCTATTTCCCTGCCTGACTTAGGAGAAATAACGTAGTTTGCTAGGCTTGCTAATGTGCTTTCAGACGTGTTTGTTACTGCAAGCAGATCTATGCCTCTTTTCAAAGCGGCTTTAGCGGCGTTAACTACATCAGTGCTTTCGCCGGATTGGGATATAGCCATTAAAAGGGCTTTTCTTGTGACGACAGCCGGGATCCAGCGCTGAAATTCCGAGGCAGGTATTGTGCTTACTATCAAGTCTGTTAGGCTTGAAAGGGCGTATTGGCTTGCTAGTCCAGCATGATAGCTGGTTCCGCTGCCCGTTATGTACACTATGTCATATTTTTTAGCCTCAATTTCAAAGGCGACTTTCTTTATGTTCCCCTCTTCCTCAGAGATTGTCTTTCTAAGCGCGGATGGTTCCTCCAGAATCTCCCTTACCATATGATGGCAGTATTCTATGGTCGCCAGCTTTGTTTCACCGGATGATTTGAGAATCAACCATAATAAATCAGTTTCTCTTTCTCAAGTTTCTTCTGCAGGTTTTCCACAGCCTTATAGACATCTTCCTCCTTCTTGGCGCCTGTACAGACAAGTTTCCCGCTTGCAAAGAGAAGTATAACAACCTTCGGATAATCCATCCTATAAATTAATCCTGGAAACTGCTCCGGCTCATACATTGTTTTACCCAGAGTGTATGCAGACTTCTCTAAGTCAATTATTCCGCCTAGATTAGCTGAGGCAACTATATTCTGTATTTTAAGCTCAGGCTTGCCAACTATCACTATGCCGCTTCTCTTTAGCTCCTTAATAACCCTCATAACAGCTCTACGCGCTTCCTTCTCGGATTTCGCTCCGGTGCAAACCATCTTACCAGAATTAAAGATTAAAGTTGCGGTTTTAGGTCTCTTAAGCCTGAAAACAAGCCCTGGAAACTGCTCCGGACGATATTCCACATTTGGGTAACCCTTCACCACAGCGTTTAAGTCTATTTTCTGATTTAACGTTGCAGATGCAACAACATTCTCTATTTTAACCTTTACTTGGCTTTGCGGTTGAGACATTTCGTATAAGCCTCCATCAACCACGTAAATATAAGCATAATATACCTTAAAAATATTTATAAAGGCACATTTATATCTTTAATGGTTTAACTTGAGATCTTAAGCTTTTTCACATCACCCTTATTTTTCTCATTTCTCCTCTTTAAAAAGTCCAGATTCTCAAATATTATAAACGCTATGAGAAGAACAATTATTATTGAAAGCCCAATCTCATTGCCTAAATAAATCTTAATGTATCCTAAATATGGTATCACGAAGATTACCTTTCCGATCAGATCCTTTTCAGAGATAATCCAGCTGTCCGGATATAGGTTGTTGTCCCCTTTCGTTCTAAAATACCAGAGGCCGCCTCTTTCATATTTTTCTATGGCGCGGTGGACAACAAATTCGCTGGGACTATAGGGATGTCTGAAAACTATTATGTCGCCATTTTTCGGGTCAGCGTTTACGCTTAAACCGCTCAGCCCGCCCTGAACAATAAGCAGATCGCCTACTTTCAACGTTGGATACATACTGTTGGATATCGGTGTTTGTAGCGGATAGGGGGTTCTTAAGACTAGTATAAGAACCCTTTGGAAAGCGAATGTTCCCAACACTAATATGAAAAGCATAAAGATTGATCTAAGCAATCCATTATTCCATAAATCCTTAAGTTTTCCCATTAACGTGCTGTCAACGCCTTCTTTATTTCCCAATTTCAAGCGCTCCGTAACATGTTATTAACAGCATCCAAGGATATATCAATTTTCCTTACATGAGAATTGCTGCGGTCAACTATTCAATTATGGTTTTTCTTGCAAAAGTTATGTAGCCAGTATGCCCAGTCATCAAGGTTTCCGGTCTAGTTTTACCCTTTTCAGCGCGGATTTTTCTAACGAGGCATTCAAATGTTTCTATATTTACAAAATTGTTTGCCTTAAGCTCCTCAACGGTTTTCACAGACTGATCAATCGTTGGGCTGAACGATATGAACGCTCCGCTTCCCTTTAAGGCTTTATAGGCGTGGGGCACAATAAGCCATGGTGTAGCCATGTCCAAAACGACTGCGTCAACATCCGTCTCATCTATCCCTTGGGTTATATCCCTATTCTTTAACTCAACGTAGTCTAGAACGCCGGCTCTTTCTAAATTCTTACGTGCAATATCTAAAAGTTCACCCCTGATCTCATAACTGTAAACTCTGCCTGAGGGCTTCACATAGCTTGCTAAAGCAATTGTTAATGCGCCTGTTCCCGTTCCAGCTTCAACAACTCTGCTTCCAGGCATTATATTGCCGAAGAGTATTATGAGCGCGATATCTTTTGGGTATATTATCTGAGTCCCCCTGGACGTTTTGAAGATGTGGTCTCTTATGCTTGGCTTAAACGCGATAAACTCTGTTCCCATGCTGCTCTTCAAATGGGCGCCGAACCTCTTACCTATAAGATCGCCGACATTTATGAAGCCCTTATGGGTATGAAGAACCTTCCCGCTCTCAACCCTAACCATGTAGCTTCTCTTATCATCCAGGTAGAGAAGAACGTGGTCGCCCTCTCTAATTTCCTCAACCAATCCGGATCACTTTCCGAAAACGCCAAATCGCGCTATATATTCATAATGTAGCTGGTCACGTATATCTTTCTCGCATATTAATGCGCCACTTTCTCATTTCATCTCTACAAGGTTCTGAAGCCCAACTTTCCTAACACGTACAATCCCCTGCTTCTCAAGCCTCCTTATAAGCCGCCACATGCTGGTCCTAGGTATATCCGGGAACCTTTCTCTCAACTCCGACTCAAGAACCCTTCCACCTCTCTCCTTAAGAAAGCGGAGAACCTCAACCTCCTCGCTTCTTAAATCCCTAATCCTGCTTCTCCGCCTAACCAGCAGAAGCATTGAAGCCGCTATTATGGATATTATTGCTGCCGCAAGCACATAGTAATATGCTGAAGATCCCGCTGCTGAAGGAGGCTGCGAAGGCGGTGGAGAAGATGGGGGAGGCTGCGCTGGCAGTTCGTAGCTTATCTCCCAATCTCCGGGATAAAGATCGAGCCTTATCAGATCCCCCTCAACTGTTATGGCTGATGGAACCGCGCTTAGGTATATTATTGTTGCATTTTCAGGGAGCACAACTGATAAGTCGAATGGGGCGCTGAGAGTGATTGTCCAAAGCCCAGCCTCCTTCGATGTTAAGTCATCAGCGTAATATTCAAGCGTAACTTTGGTTGCGCCCAAACTGTATATAATCGCGTTGTTACCCTCAACCTCATAATCGAGCGGATCTCCAGCCTCATCAAGAACTAAAAGATCGCTACTTCGGGAAGATAAAAGTGGAATAGTGATTAAAGCCTCCGTCTCATTCACTAACGCTACAATCTTAACATGGACAACCCCATCCCTATAAATGGTTAAAGTAGCCTCTTGAATAAAAAAGGCATCGCCATACATAGATTGCGAAGCCAGAATGAGAAACACCATTAAAGCAACAGAGATACAGGACGACATATTTTTCCCAAACACATTATTGAGGAGATCAGATTTAAAAATTATGAATTTATAAATTAAATTTAAGCGTAAGTTCAGGAAACCATGGACAAACAAATATATTTCCCCAATTTAACACAATAATACTTCGATAATGAAAAGCGAAAATATTAAGAGCCCCGGTGGCTTAGCGGTTAGAGCAGCGGCCTTGTAAGCCGCGGGTCGCGGGTTCAAATCCCGCCCGGGGCTTCAATTTTCAGGGCTTAAGTCGCTTCTTATTTTTCATGAATATGAAGCTAATGATGAAACCCGATTCTCCTGAGGATTTATGAAATAAGCGAAATAACTTCATTAGCGCAAAGAAATTTTATATGTTTCATTGAAAGTCTTCTTTCAGATGGTTATTCTACCAGATGCTTCTTTTTTGTGTGATCCATTCTAAATATGCTTTTAGACGGATCATTGAGTAATATGGCCTATATATGAGAGTCATTATTGGAACTAAGTATATGTTTCTTAGAAGCCTTTTTCTCGGCGAAAGAGCTTCAGCCGCTAATACCATAATCAATTCTATTATCAGATAAATAGTGACGCTTAGGAGCATAATGTATAGCAGGGCTTGTTGCATGTAAATAAATATGTAGATGAACCAGCCTAGGCGTATGAATAAGAGAAGTATATCCATAATGACCATGTCATAAACGGCTAAGATTAACATCGGATCAAATCTCCTACTGAAAAATATGTTTCGATGCTTCCATAGGCTTTCTATCTGACCTCTAGACCATCTGGTCCTTTGCCTTCTCCAGTCACGCCAAGTTTCAGGCGTAAATGTCCATGAAACAGCTTTATCGGCAAATGCAAGCCTTTTACCTAGCTTCCTAACCTTCAATGTTATGTCGAAGTCCTCGGTTATGGTGTCGCTATCATATTGGCCAAGCGAGACAACATGCTCCTTCCAGAAGGATCCGAAAGCGCCTGAAATTATGAGCAAAGTATTTATTAGCGCGTTGAAGCGTCTTCCAAGTTCAAGCGAGACTAGATACTCATAAGCTTGCAGTTTAACCAGCAAATTGTTTGCTCCATGCTCACCCCGCAGAACCATAACATTTCCTGAGACGGCGCTGACTCTTGGATCGCTTAGGGGCTTAACTATCTCCTTTAAAGCGTCTCTCTCAATTAAAGTATCTGCGTCAACGGTCACTATTATGTCCCCGGTGGCGAAAAGTAGGCCGAAATTTAACGCTCCAGCTTTTGATCCGCTTGCAACATCCCGGCGGAAGAGCTTAATTAAACCTTTCTTAGCGTATGAATATGCTAGCTCATATGTTCTATCGCTTGATCCATCATCGACAACTATTACTTCTTTATTATCATAATCAGCCTCTAAAGCCGCCTCTATCGCTCTAACAATGATCTTCTCCTCGTTATGAGCCGGTATTATCAGCGAAATCTTAGGTGAAAAGTCTCGAGTAACATGGCATCCCGGCTTGATCCTACGGTACAATGAGTGGAGTAAGAGGATTAGGCATTTGCCAATTGAACGCGTAAAATCGAAAATTATTAGGGGCCAAAAAATCATAAAGAAATCAGCGAGAGTTAAGCTGTGAAGCCAAGTGTTAAAGCCATCAATAAAAGGGTTTAGGATGGAGAGGAAATCCGCCGGGGAGAGCATTGGGAATTGCGCCTCAAATATAAATAATGGCTGAAGAGCGCTGCGCTAATGTTGGAATACTACTATTGACCACCCTTATACGATTATTTTTCTCAAAAAATGACGTTAGAGGCATTCTCAAAATTCCCTTTAAAGTTAACAGCGCTCGGCCTACCGATTTTGAATACTAATGATAGGCGATCGTATCCTTTACGCGTTAACCTATATTGGAAAATCGTTTTAAGGCTTGCCTCATCAATTTCAAAGCTTTTTCCACAGCTTAAACACTTAAAGTTGAATGTTGGCAGACTGAATAAATGCCCACTTGAACATTTAAATAGTATTCCAACTTTTCTGTAGTCAACGCCCATCTGTCTGACTTTTTTACCGCATTTGGGGCATGTAAGCGCTCCCTCATCCTTCTCGAAGTTAAATTTGAAGTCTACCCCTCCACAGTTCATATGCTCCATGGCTTCGCCCTTAATCAGATTACCGCTTCCACACTGAGGGCATTGGAGTAGAAGATTCGGTTTTAATGAGCCGCAGTATGGACATGCCAATGCTGAATATAATGGTTTGGCCTCAGCGAAACCTGCCTTAACCAGCTCGTCCAGTGCCGAGAGCAACTCTTCAAAATGAAGATGATGACTCTGCTCCGATAAATATTCTATTTCATCAGCGCTCAGCGCCTCATGCGCTGAGAAAAGCTCAGCTATATTTAGGGCAGCTTCAACATTGATATTTTTTGGGAGGCTGATTTCTAACGCCGTCTCTTCTATAGCCTTTATTAGCCTGTCAAAGTCAGCTTCGTCTTTAATTATATAGTCTTTTGCGCCGCGCTTCATGGCTTCAACGGCGACCCGCTCATCGCCTTTTCCAGTAATTAGTATAACTGGCGTTTTAATATTTAGTTTCTTCAGCCTTTCAAGAAACTCAAGTCCAGACATCCCTGGAAGTTTATAGTCTAAAATTATAAGGTCGAAGCTATCTTCATTCACTTTTCTTAGCCCATCGAATCCATCGCTTGCAGTTACTAATTCAAAGTTTATTTTGCTCTTCTTCTCTAATAAACGCTTAAAGATCACCCGATCATCTTCAGCATCCTCAACGTATAATATTCTAATTTTATTCAATATTTTATTGAAATATGAATCATCTATTAAAGGCTCGTTTGGATCCTCCATATTAACACCTCCTTAAATCTTGCTCTCATTTAGTGGGGATCTCCGATGTTTCCAGCCAGTAACGCCTTATTTCCTCCATAACTTTTATAAACTCATCAAATTTCACGGGTTTCACAACGTAACTATTGCAGCCCAACCTGTATGCTAATTCAATATCCTCATTTCTTTCCGATGATGTGAAAACAATGACTGGTAGGACCCTTAACTTCTCGTCTTTTTTCAGCTCCTTTAAAACTTCAAAGCCATTAACCCTCGGCATCTTCAGATCCAGCAGAATTAGAGAGGGTAGCGCGGCATCTCTATATTCACCCTCTCTTCTAAGAAATTTTAGGGCTTCTTCGCCATTATTGACAATTATTAATCTGCTTATGATTTTCGCTTTATTCATCGCTCTCCTAGTTATTAAGATATCGTCAGCGTCATCCTCAACCAGTAATATTGTGAAATGTGACGAATCATCTTTAACCAGAATCTTTCACCCCAAACTTTTTCGGTATGGTGAAATAGAATACGCTTCCCTTGCCGAAAACGCTCTCAACCCATATTCTTCCACCCCAGTTCTCAACGATCTTTTTGCATATTGCTAAACCAGCGCCGGTTCCCTCATACTCATCGCTTGAATGTAACCTTTCAAATAAATTAAAGAGTTTATTGAGATGTTCCTCCCTAATTCCAATGCCATTATCGCTAACTTTGAAAAGATACTCATCCGTTTTCTCTTCACATGAAACTTCAACCATTGGGGCTTCGGACTTATTAAACTTTAAACCATTATCTATCAAGTTTATGAATAACTGTTTTATCCAAACCCTCTGTATGTGAAGCACTGGCAGCCTATTAACGATTACCTTGCCATTTTTTCCATCAATGATGGGCTTAAAATCTTGAATAATCTCCTCTAAAAGATCATTTAAGTCAACTTTTTCGATCTCCATAAATTTGCGGCCGACACGTGAAAGAAGAAGTAAATCTTCAATGAATTCATTCATACGCGCTGCGGCAGCATCAATCCTTTTTAAATATTCTAGTCCCTCCCCATCTAGCTTCTCACCGTAATCTTCAAGAAGGAATGATATGAAGGATCTTATGGCGCGCAAGGGAGCTTTCAAGTCATGGGAAACAGCGTACGTGTAATTTTCCAGCTCCCTATTTGATCGCTTAAGTTCCTCTTGAACTCTTTGCAGCTCCTCTATGTGTCTCTTTAACTCAATGTTTGCATGTTCAAGTTTTCTTTCCATAAGTTTTAGGTCGGTGATATCTCTTGAAATTCCGACTAGACCTATTATTTTTCCATTTTCATCTTTTATTGGGATCTTTGTGGCGCTAACCCAGCGGGTTATCCCATCCCTGCTCCTAACTTCCTCAACTTTACCTATAAGCGCTTCCCCACTCCTCATTATCCTCTGCTCATCTTCATAGGCTTCACGCGCAAAGTTCTCATCGTAAAAGTCAAAATCCGTCTTGCCAACAGCTTCTTCGGGATCATTTAAACCGAGTCTAATGGCTTTAGGCCTATTAATCTTAATGAAGCGTGAATTCAAATCTTTAAAATATATTGCATCCGGTATATTGTCCATCAACATATTAAACATTTGCTGATCACGTTTCAGCGTATCCAGAATCCTTTTTCTTTCAGAAATATCCCTTATAGATAAAATGGCGTCAGCGTTTCTCCCCGTTAAATCCCTTATGAAGTTTACAGAGATTTCCGCGGGGATTTCACGTTTATCTTCTGCTACAAAATTAACTTCAATATTTGTTAGTTTACATCCGCTATTCAAAACATCCACGATCTTTGTTTGATCATTTTTAGCAATAAAGTCAAGTATTGATCTGTTTAAAACGCCATCTTTCGATTTACATCTACAAAACTCTAAAAATGCCTTATTGCAATCGGTAATTATGCTGTTAGAATTAATAATTAAGGTTGCCTCAGGATGCAGGTCGAAAATCAAATTTTTCTTTTTCATCTTGGCGGATGATTGAAGATCTTCCATGATTTTGAAGGAAATCGATTGAGTGTCTGAGGGCCAGCCCAATAACCTCTCAACCTCAGGCTGAAATAATTTCTAAAAAATAACTCTGGCAAAAGCCAGATAAGAATGTTAAGAATGAAAAATATGTATTGAAAATATGGAGGAGAAAACCTCAGCGGTTTAATAGCCATTATATTCCGCCCTTTTGCTACAGCTTTAATTTCTCCCTTCATCCTTTTGAGCATCTTTTCAATTGAGGATTATTGCTGATCTTCAATAGAAATGATTTTTAATATGATGCATTATAATATATCAGCCTTATGAAGGTTCCCAGAGCTGATCCAGATGGTTAAGGTGGCCATCTCTAAGGGTGAAGATATTAAGGCTAGGACTAAAAAGTCTCTTGAGGAGATAGGCGGAATTAATAAAGTGGTTGGTAAAGGAGATAAAGTCTTCATAAAGCCGAACATTGTTGATGGCGCTCCATTCATAACAGGTGAAGTTGTACAGATTGAAACCATTGAGGTTTTAGTTAAAGAATCATTCGGCGCCGGAGCCTCAGAAGTGCTTATTGGGGAAACCCCAACATATAGGAAACATACTGAAACAATCAAGAGATACATGAGGCTTGCAAAGGATACTGGGGCGAAATTCTTAGAGTTAAACAATTATCCCTATGTGGAGGTAAACGTTGAGAATCCTCGCTTTTTTAATAAAGTTAGATTGTCCAGTTTCCTTCTGGAATCTGACGTATTCATTAATGTTCCTACCCTAAAAACCCACTTATCATGCGGCGTCACTTTAGCCATAAAAAACATGTACGGTTTAATTCCGCCGGAAGACAGAATGTTCTATCACTCCATAAATAGGGTTGAAGAAGCAATCGTCGATCTATATAAGGCTAGAAGAGCAGATTTAATCGTTATTGATGGAACATATACAACGTTACATTTAGGTCCTAGGCCGCTAGAAGATTTCAAAGAAACTTTTA
Organism: uncultured Candidatus Bathyarchaeia archaeon; assembly: GCA_964411115.1. Lineage (GTDB taxonomy): Archaea > Thermoproteota > Bathyarchaeia > Bathyarchaeales > DTEX01 > DTEX01. Next base: position 24,753 of record CAYPJR010000003.1, read on the forward strand.
GGCTTAACTTAACAATCGCCGGTTTTGATCCAGTTGCGGTAGAAACAGTTTCAGCGAAAATACTCGGCGTGGATCCATCATCTCTAAGATATCTCAAGTGGGCTGAGGAGGATGGTTTAGGAACTATGGACCTAAATCAAATCGAAATAGTCGGCGTGCCTTTTGAAGAAGCTTACTTCGGAAAAGCCGTGGACATTGTGAAATACGTTAATGAGAGAATGGAGAATTCCAAAATAATAAATTTCGGCGCATGCACCGGTTGCCTGCAGATTTCAACGAGCGTTTGGCGCATGTCGAGAATTCTTCAATCCGCAGCTAAAGATAAGAGAATTATTTGCGTGATAGGTCCAAAAATAAAAACCGATGAGCTAAAGAAAAGTTTAGGGGGAGATGAAGTAATTATTCTGTGCGGATACTGCGCGGCTCCAACCTTTTATAATGGGCTTGAGGGCCACTTTATTCCGGGATGTCCACCTCAACCTGAAGATTTGCAACGTAAGATTAGGGAGGTGCTGAAACTTTAGTAAACATGGGAGGGATTATATGGAAAATATTTTCGTCTATATTGGAACCTATACCTCTGAAGGGGGTGAAGGAATATATATTTGCCGCATGGACCCGGAATCTGGAAGACTTGAAAGAATAGGGAAAGCAGCGAACGTGATAAATCCATCCTTTCTCACAGTGGATTCTAAACAACGCAATCTCTATGCCGTTAATGAGATTTCATTTTTCGCTGGAGAAAAATCCGGCTCTGTAAGCGCCTTCTCAATAGATGAAAAAAGCGGCGAATTAACCCTACTAAATAGCAAATCTTCTAAAGGCGCCGGTCCATGCCATCTCTCCATTGATAAAAAAGATCGCTATGTTCTCGTAGCAAATTATGTTGGCGGAAGCGTGTGCGTATTACCAGTAAATGATGATGGAAGTCTTGGGGAACCCGTAGATTTCGTGCAACATAAAGGTTCAAGCGTAAATCCCAAGAGGCAGGAGGGACCCCACGCTCACTCAGTTACTGTAGGACCCAGCAACAAACACGTGTATGTTGCAGATCTAGGTTTAGACAAAGTGATGATATACGATTTCGACTCAAGCCGAGGGAAACTAACGCCTAACAATAATCAACCCTACGTTAAAACTAAACCCGGCGCTGGACCGCGCCACTTCACCTTTCACCCTAATGGTAAAATGGCATACCTCATAAATGAGCTTGACTCAACAATAGTTGCATATGTCTGCGACGATCATGAAGGTTCACTTAAGGAGATACAAACAGTGCCTACATTACCGGATGACTTTAGGGGTATAAACTATGCGGCGGATATACATGTGACGCCTTCCGGAAAGTTCCTTTACGGTTCAAATCGGGGTCATGATAGCCTCGTAATTTATCAATTGGACGAAAGAACCGGTATGTTGAAATATATAGGGCATCAGCATACTTTAGGCAGGGTTCCACGTAATTTCACCATAGATTCTCTCGGAAGATTTCTGCTTGTAGCCAATCAGCGAAGCAACAATGTAGTGTCGTTACAAATAAACCCCGAAACAGGATTGCTTGAGCCAACTGGACATGAAATACATGTGCCCTCGCCAGTATGCGTCAAAATAGTTCACTTCTCTTAAACTTCATTTTTCATTTTGAAAATTAATGTTTACTATATTAGCGCGCTTAAACGCTTGCTCATTAAAGACTTTTAAACTAAAAGTTTTACAGAGAAATGTAAAAAGAAGGTGGTTAGATTTGAAAATAACTAAAATTGAGATGATGCATGTGAAACCTAGATGGTTATTCCTTAAGATGTATACTGATGAGGGACTGGTGGGCTATGGGGAGCCAACCCTCGAGGGCAGATCTAAAACTGTTGAGATGGCTGTGAAAGAGATGGAAAGATACCTTATAGGTGAGGATCCGTTAAAGATTGAACATCACTGGCAAGCCATGTATAGAGGGACATTTTATCGCGGCGGCCCTGTCCTTACGAGCGCTATAAGCGGCATTGAACAAGCCATGTGGGATATTTTAGGTAAAAAATTAAAGGTGCCCATTTATCAACTTTTAGGCGGAGCATGCCGAGAGAGGATCAGGATTTACGCGCATGTTGGTGGGCGTACTCCGGAAGAATGCGCTAAAGCAGCTTTAAGTAGGATGGAAGAAGGCTTCACCGCTTTAAAAACGGGATTATTTGAGGCTGTTAGGACCGTTGATTCCTTAAGCATAGTGAAGAAGGCTGTTGAAAAGTTTAAGGCAATTAGGGACGCTGTAGGAGACGATGTTGATATAGCCGTAGATTGCCATGGCAGATTAAGTCCAGCTATGGCTGTCCGAATGGCGAAGGCTCTGGAACCCTACTATCCAATGTTTCTTGAGGAGCCATGCTTGCCTGAAAATGTTGATGTAATGGCTGCTGTCGCCCGCTCAACATCGATCCCGATAGCCACGGGAGAAAGATTATTCACTAAATGGGGATTCCGTGAGGTTCTCGAGAAACAAGCAGCATCAATTCTCCAGCCGGATGTATCGCACGCAGGCGGGATAATGGAATGTAAAAAGATAGCCGCTATGGCTGAAACTTATTATGCAGCAGTTGCGCCTCATTGCCCACTTGGTCCAATAGCCTTGGCAGCATGCATTCAGCTAGATGCTTGCACACCAAACTTTCTAATACAGGAGCAGGTGACCCTTGGCGAAGGATACCTCAAGAAACCCTTCGCCCTAAAAAATGGATATATAGATGTTCCGAAGGAGCCGGGACTTGGAATAGAGATAGATGAGGATCTTATAAGGGAGAAAATCTATAATGGCGAATGGGAAACCCCGCGCCTATATCACGAAGATGGTTCAGTGGCAGATTGGTGAAATGTCCATTCAGCTACGGATTCAACGGGTCATTAACCCATCTTACCGTTAAGGCTAACATGAAATATGTCACAAAGATTAATTTTGGGAAATACCGTAAATAGATGCCACCTTCAGCGGCGGGAGGATCCTAGATGTTTTTGCTGGGCAGTATATTCAAGAACTAATCGTCGAATGAAGGAGGCTGTTTGATGGATTTCATACTTCTCTTTCGACAGGTTTCCCCTAACTTTGCTTTTAGAAATGAGAATTAAATCGCACATGTGTTTTTCGTCTCTTCTCTCCGCAAATATTAAATCGTTGTCTGTGGCAACTCTTAACTCTCCCTGAGCATGTGTAAACCTTATTCGCCATACTTCTCTCCTAGAAGAAATCATCGGTTCATCCAGCCTCTTCCATTCCGCTGATTCAACTTCAACTTTCTCAGATACACCCTCAGAATAGCTGCGAAATCTATCAAGCAGAAAAGTGAAAAGCTGCCTAGCGTTCTCATAAGGAATCTTCAGCGGAAGCGTTAAAACCCACGGGTCTTCCGGCGTTCTAGGTTCCCTCTCAATTTTCCATCTCTTCATCGTGGAAGGTGTAACTATTGTTGACGCTTTACTGGCTGGTAGAGATGAGGCGAGAGCCGCTATTCCGATGGAGAGGCATAGGACCAATATTGCCCATCCAGCTTCAACTTTAATTTTAACACCTAATGACGCGCCGAGCATGCTCATAATCCGGTAGCTGCACAAGCCAAGAAGATAGCCTACGCTTCCTGAAGCTACGCCTATCGTGACAGCTTCTGCGATGAAGATTAATGTTATATGCACAGGGTTTAATCCAATAGTTGATAGTATTAGAACCTCCCGTTTTCTTTCGTAGACTGAAGATAAGAAAACCATGCCGATATTTAAAACCACAAGGGCTAAGGTGACGGGCATTAATGCGAAACCGCTGAATACTGAATACTGCCCAACATATATTTTAATTATCCCTCCACCTGCGCAAACGTAAGCCTCTATATTCGGCCAGTTTAAAACTGCTAAACGAGCCATCTCTTCAGGGCTTGACGCCTTAAATGATATCCTTGAAATAATCGTTTGACTAAGGGTGCACGCAGCCTCCCAATGCATTATAACCACCTTGCCTCCGGAGCAGGAATCAACCATAGCTCCAGATCCAGCTGGGATTAAACGTGAAGGAACAAAACTCTTCCCGTCGAATTCCCTTACATTTTCAATGCGCGTGCCATCAAAAATGCCTTTAATAATAAAAGTCCGACCTAGAAGAGTTACAGTCTCATTCAATCCTGTTTTAAGGGCTTCTGAAGCCTCACTACTTATCAGTATCCCACTTAAATCCATGTCGTCAAGCATATCCCCCTTAAGCAAAATTTCGTCTATCTCGGTGACATAGGCTTCCTGGCTTGGGAGAATCCCAATAAGCCCCTGGATGGTGAAGTTTAATTTTAGAAGCGGGTTTATCAATGTGCCGATAGGGTTTAGTTGAGGGATATTTTCAACCTTCGGCGCTATGGTGGCTACTTCGGATCTTTCCCTCAGCCATTGAATTATGTTGCCATCGATCGAATTGTAAGGGTTAAGTTCGTTTCCGCTTGGGCTACGTAGCAAAACCCCATCCGTGGATGGGATCCGCTTAGCATACACTGGAGAAGTCGCCAACCCTCTTTCGAGGGAGAACGATGTTAATGTTATGAAGGAAAAAATTGATATCGCTAGGGATAGCGATGCGAGAGCAGATCGTAGTTTTCTCCTCCTCAAATTTCTAGCCGAGATTGAGAAGGCTGCCGCTAAGGCGTCAACTAGACATAACCCCTGATCAGACTTGGCGCTTCTGAAAAGTAAAGGTAAAGAAAATATGAGGAAATATAGCGCTGAGAATGAAATTGCAAATAAAAGCGCTGTTGGGAGAGCGCTTAAAAATGAGGAGTGCAACCAGTCATGAAAAGTTTTTTGAAATATGCTATAGCCAGGGTGAAAAATGTATAATGCGGAGAAAAGTAGGACATATGCTAGTAAGCTCACAATTATCCGGCGCTTAGTTTCATCGAGAAAGATTTGGGAAAGCAATATTGCTGTAAAAGCCAAAAATGGGGTTATAAAGAAGACTGCAAATAAAGAGTTTCTCCGCATATCCAGCAATGCTTCTTTTACATCCGTTATAATTAGATGCGCCTCTCTAAGAGAGGCGAAAACAGCATCGTAATCGCCGCGGCTTAAAGCCTCATGTCCCATCTCAATTAACTTCTCAGTTAACGCCACCCTATTCTCTTCATAAGAGACGTAGAAGCCGAACGCCCTATTCTCCTCAATAATCTTTTTAACCTCAGCGAGCCGCTGGTAAATGCCACCCTGAGTAGCTTCATATTCCAAATATAAGTCCCGCGCATTTAGAAGAATTAATTCGCCCTGTTTGGCGTTAGAAAACCTTTCGCCATCAATCGTAAAGATCTTTTCAGAGCCATCATAAAAATACATGTGCACCTCAATCTCCGTGGGTAAACCGAGGGGAAGAATTACTGAGGTATAGTAGTACTGGATGCTGATATTTAGAATTCTATTCGCTAGGTAAGCCGGACCGTAATGAACGATGGATCCGCTTTCTTCATGAGATCCAATAACCCTAAATAGGATGGCTCTAACCATTTCCATAGATTCAAAAGCGCGGAAATCTCTATCGATTCTTCCCTCAATCCTTATGGAGAAGCCTCTTGTAAGCATGAATGTAACATTTCTTTCCTCCTCAATTGTCAATCTTATCTGAGATGGCACGTAATCAAAGCCTGGGGTGCCGGCATCATCCCAATAGGCTATTATTGTGTAGAAACCCTTAGGCAAGCCTTCAACGCTGTAAAAGCCCATTTCATCGGCTTCCACCGTTAAAGGCGTCCTCTCAACGCTCCAAAAAATCACCTTCGCGTAAGGTATCGGCTGCTGAGTTAAATTATCTACTACTTTGCCAAAAATCCTAATGTTATCTTGGCCGCTAACTTTAACGGGTGAAATGCTTGTTAATGCCATGAGAAGCAGGAGAGAGAAAAATGGAATTTTCATCCTGGAAAAAAGATTTTTTAAGACCATTCGGCCCACCCGATCCTCCCGTTGAACTTCCTCATCGAATAGATAAATTGAATTGGAGTTTTAAACAAGTAGGGGTTCCAATTTAGGTACTCTAATATTTCGCTATTCTCCGTAAAGGTTGCATTAACGTGGGCTCCCTCCCGATCATACCGCTGAAAGGTAACTGTTGTTGAATTTCCAACCAGATAAAGGGCAATTAACCTCTGATCGTTTAGGTAGCATAAGCATTCTTCTAATGAGCTGGTTTTTTGAGAACCGCTCACCCTAATCATTACTGATATCTCAGTTATCGTTTCCCCTCTTATCGTTTCAAAACGTAAATAGGTTTTATTCATGAAAGCGTTTATCGTTTGATGCGCATAGACATTCACATACAGATGCGGGAACCCATAATCCTCAGCGATCATATTTAGTAAGCTACTGTTGCTCATGAAAGCCAGCGTATATCTGCTCCAACCTGATTTTTTCGGCCCAGCTTTGAAATCATTTATTGGAACAGTTATGTACATGAAAAAGTATTTTTCCCCCCTCCCATCAAACAGGAGTTTTCCAGAACCAACGTATAAATCCACTTGTCTCTCTACGCCATTGGAAAATTCCGCTATTCTTTCTGGAATATTGATCAAGTTTAATGGAAAAGTGATCACGAAAACATTTTCCTCCTCAATCTCTATGTTCTTCCAGTAAAAATCAAGTTTAGGCTCCCTCATATTCATCATAAAAGCAGCGGCGGCAAAAATCACTATTAAAGTCATAATTAAAGCGATGGTCTTCTTAAATGTAATTTTGATCGAACCTAAAGGCATAATGGATGCCAGCTTCTTTGATCATTTTTGATCAGACTTAAATATTTAAGAGTTTTTCAAAAACCTTAATAGCGTCAACGAACACTGAGAAAACCGACTGATGAACAAGTCATAGCAGATTGCTAGATTAAAAAGAACATGCCACATTAGCGGCTTCTCGCTTGACGGGCGAAAATGAAAAACCCTCTATGGATCAGCTTGATCTAAACATGTAATAGCCCTGTTTTAGCGAAGTCTAATTCATGTAGGCGGCAGAATTACCGGTTTAATTTCTGCCTATAAAGAAAAGTTTTATCTATGCACTAAAAAAGTAAAATGAGGAAAATTATGAGAGCTGTAAGGCTTCACGGCGTAAAAGATCTGCGCTTAGAAGAGGTTGAGGAGCCGGGGATTGGCGAGGACGAGGTTCTCGTAAGAGTTAGGGCTGCAACTATCTGCGCTACTGACGTTCGAATTTATACGTATGGCGATCCCCGCGTTAAATTGCCGCGAATTTTGGGCCATGAATTCGCCGGGGATATTGAAAAAGTTGGCGCAAACCTGAGGGGCCATTTTAAAATCGGCGTGAGGGTGACTGTCAACCCAAACATGTATTGTGGAAGATGCATATACTGCATTAGTGGTAGGCATGAGCTCTGCGCTTCACGATACGCCCTCGGAATTGATGCTGATGGGGCATTGGCGGAATACATTAGAATACCCTCCGAAGCCTTTAGAACAGGCGCTATATGCGAGATTCCGGACAGCCTCTCATATGAGGAGGCAGCGCTCATCGAGCCCCTCTCAGCATGTTTTCATGGGCAAAGCATCGCCCAAATAGGAATTGGCGATATAGTGGCGGTTATAGGGGCCGGGCCAATAGGGCTAATGCATGTTATTTTAGCGAAGGCATTAGGCGCTTCCAAAGTCATCGTAAGCGAGGTGGAAGAAGAAAGGTTAAGGGAGGCTGTAAACTTCGGAGCAGACCACGTAATTAATCCGCTGAAAGAGGATCTCTCTTCAAAGGTTAATAAAATCACATGTGAGCATGGGGCGGACGTAGTAATAGTTGCTGTAGGATCGCCAATAGCACAGCAGCAAGCCCTATCAATAGCTGCAAGAGGCGGTAAAATAATTCTCTTCGCCGGGCTTCCAGCCGGCAAAGAAACAGTTCCATTAAACACAAACTTAATACATTATAAAGAAATTTCAGTCTTCGGCTCTTCTTCCCAATCAATTTATGACTTTCATAAAACATTAAATCTCGTCAAATGCGGCATGCTCAATGTAAAACGTTTCATAACGAGCCGCCTCCCGCTGGAGGAGACGCCTAAAGCGTTCGAGATGGTTTCTTCAAGGCGCGGATTAAAAGTTTGCATCAACCCATAATTTTCCTCAGAGATTTTGATCTGTAAAGCAGTATTCCCTCTTTTTAGATGATCTTACAAGTCCCCCTCTCCATATGAGCTAATAGTTGATGCCCATAACATATGCCGAAATCTGGTAATTTCATCTCAAGAATTTTAAGATTGGCTTTAGGGGGAAATCTTCTTCATAAATGCTTAATGGTTTTCCTGAAAGTATCAATCCTTATAATATTTAACCGTTGGATTCCTGTTCCCATATTGCACGCTGTATTCGTTCAGAAAATTTCTAGGGGCAGAATATTTCCCATCTATTTATCGAAGGTCGGTTTGCCCTATTCGGGCGGTCTTTCCTCAGGCGGGATCAAAGCATTAAGGACGGGTTCAACCCATTTATCATTATTTACGTCATAAACGATGAAGTCGCTGTCGAACTGCCAGTAAGCCCAGCTCCACCCCATCTTTTCAGCCAGCCGCGCTACAAAGTTCAGGTAGCGGACGCGTGAAGCCATATCTGCCTTGTCGTATACTCCAAATTCCCCAAGAAACAGGGGGCGTTCATTCCTTTCAGACCAAGCCTGCGCCTTCTCAAAATCTTTAACGATCGCCTGCTTCTCTTCATCTGTGCCTCTCCATTCAACGCCAACCTTATCTCCCCTTCCCGCCCAGATTGCGCCTTGATGGGTGAAATCCATAGGGCGATAGTAGTGAACAGTAACAATGATGTTCCGATCATCTTCCGGCAGTTCAAGATAATCCAGAAAGTCAATATCGTTCCAGTTTCCAGGTCCAATGATAACTGTTCTCTCCGGGTTTGTTTCGCGGATAACGGATAACGCTTCATGATGAAACTTATTCCAAAGATCAGGCGTCAGTTTCCCATGAGGTTCATTAAGTATTTCAAAAATAACATTATCCGAGCTGTTCCTATAACGTTCCGCCATTTGTTTCCATGCCGAGAGAAACCTATCTTTGTTGCCCAACGGATCTTTACCCATGGCTATAAACTCATGGAAATCAAGTACAACCATAAGGTTGTTGCTGAGAGCTTCTCCAATCGCCCAGTCCAGGACTTTAAGCCATCCTTCCCTTAGCCTATTTTCCTCATCGATCCCATCGTCTCGAAAAGGATGCAATTGGATACGTACACTGTTAAATCCAGCCTGCTTAATTAAAGCGAAATGCTTATCCTTCATCCTTGCTCTAGAGGGCAACCTCCAAACCGGATCGTACCCCAGAATATTTACACCTCTGCCGAGACACCGATTCTGCTCAAAAACATATGTTTCTCTCATGATATTTCGCCCATACGTAGGTTTATAGGATCTTCCAGTTAAAGCTTTTCAACATTAAACGGTTCAAGGAAACTGGGGACATACTCATTCAGCAGACGCCTCTGATCGAGGACGGCGACGAAAGTCCAATTCTTATGAACATCCAAACCAATATAGACGCTCATAATATGGCATAAGCACCGCAAACTTAAAACCCTTCTAATGCCATTCGCACGCCATCCATTATGATGCTGCGCGTAGCTAGTTGAGGCACCCTTTTAGTTTCTTCATGCGGCTTTAAGGGGGAACACTGCGGAGGAAAGCCTGAAAAATACCTATAGGGGGTATCAATTTTAGCCTGAAAATTCAAGCTAAAATTGAACATCATTCCTTTGACGCTTAAGAAGCCTTAAAAATTCATCATTCGCCCCTTCATTTTTATGGTGGTGAAATTTTTGGCGTCCCGTCTGAAAAGGCTTGAAAAGGGGGAGTGGGAGGAGAAGATTTGGAAAGCTGATCGGGAATTTCAGGAATGGCGAAAAAAGCAGGCTCCAGCATTAGCCGCTTTAAACTCATGTATACAGTTAAGGGAGGGATAGAGAAGTGAGGGAGAGAACAATCACTGTTATTTTTGTTTGGAGCGGCAGGCAGGTGAAGGTTCCAGCCCGCATGTACAGCGACCTTAAACATTTAAACGCCCGCCTCCTTAAGGCCGGCTCCAGCAAGCCTGGCCGGCGAGGAGGAAAAGAGCCAAAATGGAGAATGATGAGGCGGTTCAAATCACGATAAGCGTTCCTAAATCCTTGGTTCGCCTTATAGAGGACCATCTGCAGCCTTACGGATTCGGCGGCTACCCTAGTGTTAAGGAGTATGTTGAAGCCTGTGTGAAGCTGCAGGTTCAAGCGGACCTGGATAACTTGTATAGCGACCAAGAAGAAGTCCTAAAGCGATACGGAATAAGTAAAGAGCAGATAGATCCATAAAAACCCCTAAAACCCCCTTCTTTTTCTGTTTCTGGATCTATCGCATTAATTTTTTGTATGAAAAGCGGTTTCTAGTTTTGCTTCTCTTACCTAGTGTGCGTACATTAGTTTGGGAGTGTGCGCACATGGGTAGGTTAAAGCGCCGGGTCTCAATAAACCTAACGCCTGAAGTTCTTGAAAAAGCCCGGAAACTAGGCTTAAACATTTCCAGGATATGTGAAGAAGCCCTAAAACAAGAAATAGAGCGGATTTTAGGTTTAAAAGGCAGAAATGGGGGAAACCTAGGGGGCGAAGCCCCTGGAGTGGTAGCCCGGGAGAGATTCGAACTCTCGTCAGCGGGTCCAGAGCCCGCCATGCTTGACCGCTACACCACCGGGCTTCATCCGGCGCCGCTAACCCCCCTTTTCTGGGGCAGAGTGTTCCCTCGGGGTTAGATTATTGTGGTAAGGGGTTTATTTCCTTTTTGTTCTAAATATGCTTCTTCAGGGCTTGGTGCTTTTAGCGTCCGCTTAGCCTATGAAGCGGGATATTAAATCTTTCCTTCTCTGCCTTATGCTCATGGCTATGTCCGTTGTCTCCTTAATTATTTTTTCAGCTTCCCTGCTTGTAACTTCTCCAGCGCCTAAAACTTTAAGGGCTCCCTGATATATTCCGGAGGGCGATTTTTTAGACTCCTTCAAGCATCTGAATATCGCCGCATAGTCAAACTTTATGTTCTCAACGATGGAAACTAGGTAGGCGTAGTTTTCAATCATGTCGGCTAATGCGTGAAACATGTAATGCGCGGACTCAACCAGGGCGTTCTCATCTATAAGCGCGCTTACACGTGCAACAAAACCGTTCAGGAAATCCTTCTTCCCGTAATAGTTGATTTTGGCGATAGCCCTTGGATGGACAGGTTTAGATGGGGGATTGGCGGCAACAAAGCTTATTGCTTCACCCCAAACTGATGAGAGCGAGTCAAGCATGAACCTAACATCGGCTTTACTGAGCCTATCTAAACCCATCAGACCAACATACTTCTCATAAACATCATACATATCTATGCTCCTGGATGAGGAATCAAGGTTCCTAATGAAGTGGCTGTTCAGCACGGGCCTCCTTCCAATTTCGATCAGAATCTTCATGAGAGCCCAGAAGCTTCTCACAGCGTTCACCTTAGCGCTTTGAAAGTCATCCCTGCTGAAGGCTGACCTTGCACGGCTTAAATATGCATCAGCCTCAACAAGATAGGCTTCAGACCTAATCTCAACACGCTCAGACCTCCAAAAAACCTTAGACATAAGATCCTTAGCTCTGGTTAAAGAACCGTCTCGGTCGAATATAACCCTCAACTCATAAAGCTTCTGATCCACCTCAGGGGGGATCCTATAGGTTATCCAGCCCTTAGGCACATAGTTCAAATCAACGGGGCAACCGCTTAAATTGATCCTTTCAGCATACTCGTAATCGAAATCTCTATCCTCAACGATCAGAAAATCCACATCGCTGCTTGGAACAGCGTCGCCGCGACCCCAACTTCCGAATAAACCTATCCCCGAAACAACCTCACGAACCTTCAAATCCTCAATAAACGATTCTAAAGCACCGCGAAACCTTTCAGGAAACACAACCCTAACCTCCCACATTTAACAAGATACATCGCAATATTTAGAAATATAAACCTCTCATCTGATAAGCTTTACCAGCAAAGCCAAAAAGTATTTATGTATGAAGAAACGAAACAATATATTGAGGCCCGCAGCGCGACGGCGGCGTCAATGCGGATAAACAATGCGAGGCGATCAGCCTCAAAATGAAGCATTGACCTCCAGCTGCGGACACAATTAATGCGGGCCTTAGCCGGCAAAAAAGGGCTAAGGTCTAAGGCTGGCTTGACATTATCCCCCGCCAACCCGCGACCCACTCCCAACTCCGGTTGATCCTGCCGGACCCCACTGCTATCGGGGTGGGACTAAGCCATGCGAGTTGGCGCCCTCAGCCGACGGGGAGGGCGCGGCGGACGGCTCCGTAACACGTAGCCAACCTACCCTCAGGACGGGAATAACCCCGGGAAACTGGGGCTAATTCCCGATAGGTGAGGAGGCCTGGAATGGTTCCTCACCGAAAGGGCGCCGGAACCGTGCTTCCGACGCCGCCTGAGGATGGGGCTGCGGCCGATCAGGTAGTTGGTGGGGTAACGGCCCACCAAGCCTAT
>CAYPJR010000004.1:0-37158 GCA_964411115.1 uncultured Candidatus Bathyarchaeia archaeon
TTTATTGTTGTTAAAGATGCAGCGCTCAGCCGCCGAGAATGGACGCGAGAAGCAGATTAATGGTGAATACATGAGAAAAATAAAATATAATCTGCCGGCAAATCTAAAGTCAACTTTCATAATTGTTGAGGTTGCTAGAAAAACCGCTCAGATTCTATTTTTAGCCATTTTCGGCTCCGCTTTATGGAGCCTACCCACAATACCTTTAGCTTTGCCCATACTGTTTTCCTCCGGCTTACCTTTCAGAACAATTGAGGAGGCCTTAAGTCTCATGCAGGGGATGATTTATGAATCTGTTTTTCCATGGCTTCCATTGGCTTCAATCTTAATTTTCGGGGCTTTAACCGGTAGGCTTCTCTGCGGCTGGATATGCCCATTAGGCCTTATCCAGGATATTCTTATGCTTGATAAGCCAGGCGGAAAAAGAAGCATAAAGGTTTCATATAAAACACATAAAAGTTTCACAGGAACCAAATACGTCATTCTTGGAGTAATATTGCTTATAAATATTTCACTTTCGCTGTCTCAATACAGTGCGCAAGGAGCAATATACAGAGATTATTTTGGGGTTTTCGCCCAGGCGCCGTTCACAGCCCTAAGCCCCTCAGATACATTGTTCTCAGTCCTTCCAAGGCTGCTGATAGATATGTATCTTGTTCCTGTTTACGAGTTGATCTCGCCCCTTCTCATCGTTCGCCTAACAATATTAATTGCTGTTTTAATGTTAGCCCTCTACATTCCCCGAGCATGGTGTAGGTATCTTTGCCCTCAAGGAGCCCTATCGGCGATCGTGAGCCGCTTCAGCCTTCTTGGGTTAAGAAGGGAGCCGGTGAAATGCATTAAGGCAAGATGCCATGTTTGCGAGGATGTTTGCCCAATGATGGTTCCCATACTCAGCCTAGACTGGGAGAAAATCACCGATCCGGAATGTATATACTGTCTAAGATGCGTCACATCATGCCCGACAAAGGCTATAAAGCCAAAGTTTCCATAGTGATTTGGAGAAGCGGATCTCAATTTTTCTGAAGAATTTTTTCAATTAAAGCGTTGCCGACATCCTGCGTTGTTGAGTTTCCGCCTAAATCATAGGTTCTAATCTTCCCCTCGCTTAATACTTCCATCACAGCATCCTCTATAAGTTTGGCAGCTTCATTTTCGCCTAAATATTCCATCATCATTTTCGCGGATAAAACTGTTGCAATCGGGTTAGCGCGGTTCTTCCCAGCATGCTTAGGAGCAGACCCATGGACAGGTTCAAACATTCCATAATTGTCGCCTATGTTCGCCCCGGCCGACAACCCTATCCCGCCAGTTACCTGAGCGGCTTCATCGGATAATATATCGCCGAATAGGTTTGTTGTAACTATAACATCAAATTTTTCAGGTTCCTTTATTAGCCTCATAGCCATAGCGTCTACGTGGTCTTCGTCCACATGAACTGAGGGGAATTCCCCGGCAACTCTGAAGACAGCGTCCCTAAAAACCCCATCGGTTACGCGCAGTATGTTCCTTTTATGCACGCATGTAACATGCTTCCTGCGTTTCTCAGCGAGTCTGAAAGCGAATCTGGCAATTCTCTCAGATGCTTCGCTTGTTATGATTCTCAGGGCGATGGCTTTACCCGGCGACACCTCAAATTCTCTGCCGGAGTATAATCCCTCAGTGTTCTCCCTAACGATCACTAGGTCTATGTTCGGCTTTATCGCCCAAACACCAGGCAGAGATTTGCATGGCCTAACATTAGCATATAAATTAAATATTTTCCTGATTGTTACAGCAACGCTCGGCGGTGCACCAGGCTCTTCAGGGGTTGTCATCGGACCCTTTAGGCATGCATGCGTTTCTCTCAGAAGATCTATGGTTTCCTGAGGTAGATTGGTCCCATATTTCTCTATGCAGCCATGTCCAGCCTCGCCATAGATGAAGATTAAATTTAAGCCTTTAACGACCCTCTGTACAGCATCTAAAACTTTAACAGCAACATCGACTACTTCTGGTCCTATTCCATCCCCAGGTAAAACAGCTATCCTGTAAGACCTACCCATGTTAAGCATCCTTCCAGGAGAGGCTCTTTCTAACCAAATTAAGATTTGGAAATAAAAAGATTATTGGCAAGATACTTCTAACGGATCTTAATAACAATTGTGTTTGAGATGTAATTGAAGAGCCTTTGATTTTTATTCGGGTAGAGAATTAAACCCAGTATGAGATCTATGGGTAGCAGAAAGGCTTTCCCAATGCTCTCGATCGCTGCTGTTGTAATATTAATTGGAGCGCCCTCCAAAGTTGTAACCTTCATTTTTAGAATGATTTTTCCAATCGACTGCCCATAAATGCCCTCCATGAAAGTCCAGTAGAGAAACGAGATGAAATTGCCTGCGCCGAAGCTTACAAATGGCGCCCAGCTCCAGCTTAAGCTATAAATGGCTCCTGTCCAGATTCGGAGAAAACCCCATGCTGATACGATTGGAATTATTATTATCCCCAATATAATAACGTCTATGATATAAGCAGCGATCCTTTCACCCCAACCAGCAATTTCAAGCTTAGGCCTATAAAGTTCCTGAGGGACGCTTGCTCCACAATTTGGGCAGTAGAAAGCGCCGTCAGGAATCTCAAATCCGCAGTTCTTACAATAGGGCATTCTTATCACTGAATTTTCTTCATTAAAGAACTTAATAATGTTTTCTATGGAGCATGCGGCTGCTGATAGATATCTTTAATTTTTAGGAGAATCATATAAAGGTTTAAAAAAGCTAAATTAGTGAACTCTATCGGAGGTTAAGTGTTTGGATATTGAAGAGCGGCTAATGCTGGTGACGCGTAACACTGAGGAGATAGTGACGCCTAGTGAGCTGCGAATTCTCCTCGAAACTGTTAGCAGGCCGAAGGCATACTGGGGCTTTGAATGCTCAGGGCTCATGCATGTCGGTATGGGCTTAGTCTGCGGCTCAAAAATTAAGGATGTTGCCAGAGCCGGATTTGAATTCACAATTTTCCTAGCTGATTGGCACAGTTGGATAAATAATAAGCTCGGCGGAAGCATGGAAAACATACGTTTATGCGGTGAATACTTTAAGCAGTGCTTTGAGGCTCTCGGGGTTACAGCATCCGGCAATGTTCGTTTTCTCTGGGCTTCAGATATATCCAGCGACATAGAGTACTGGGAAAAAGTTATAAGGATAGCTAAAAACTCATCGCTTCTGAGGGTTAGAAGAGCTCTGACAATAATGGGGCGGGAGCTGGAGCAATCGGATATTGAGACAGCATGGATCTTCTATCCATGCATGCAGGCTGCCGACATTTTCCACATGGATCTAGACATGGCATGCGGTGGCATAGATCAAAGGAAGGCGCATATGCTGGCTAGGGATGTCGCCGAGAAAATTGGTTGGAAGAAGCCTATATGCTTACATACGCCCCTGCTATCTGGGCTTCAAGCAGTAAGCCCCACGGGGCATTTCCAGGAGAAAATCTTCGATGAGGATCTTAAGGTTAGCCGAAGAATAAGCTCTAAAATGTCTAAGAGCAAACCTGAAAGCTGCATCTTTGTTCACGATGATCCTGAAGAAATTAGAAGCAAAATTAGGAATGCATATTGCCCACCGAGGCAGGAGGAGGGAAACCCAATTCTTGAGCATGCTAGATACATAGTTTTCCCAGAGTTAGGCTGCCTTGAGGTGCCACGCCCGCAGAAATACGGTGGACCGATAACATTTGAAAAATATGAAGATCTAAGGGATGCATATCTGCGCGGCGAGATTCATCCATTGGACTTAAAAAATGGCGTCGCTGAGGCGCTCATCGAGATTCTCAAACCCGTTAGAGATTACTTCAAAAGGAAACCAGCGCTTCTAGAAAAAATGTTACATTTGGAATCAAGCCTCAGTGAGGTTGAAGTTTAAAAGTTGCGTGGGGGATTAATATAAACGCGGATTTAACGGCTCTATTAACCCCATTCGCATTGATTTTTCTAGCCGAGATGGGTGATAAAACGCAGATATGTGCCATAATGTTATCCTCTAAGGGATCAGCATCCTCAGTGTTTTTAGGCGCAATGGCTGCCTTCCTATTGGTTGATGGATTAAGCGCATTGTTAGGCGGTGAGATGCTGATTCTCCTGCCGCATAAAATTTTAAGTTTAATTACAGGGCTGACCTTCATATTTTTCGGTTTTATCTCCCTCATATACGAGGGCAAGAGTATCCTACGTGAAAAACCGGGGAAAACGCTCATTCAAACTTTCTCTTTAGTTTCGCTCATGGAGCTCGGCGACAAAACGCAAATAGCCTCAATTCTATTAGCGGCTCAGCTTGGAAGCCCAATATTGGTTCTAACCGGCATCATGTTAGCATTTGCCGCTGTGACGGGTATTGGAGTATTTTTAGGCTGCAAAATTCTAAGATTTATCCCTGAGAAACATTTGAAAATCATCACATCAGCGGTTTTCATCATATTTGGGCTACTTTTTATTTTTGAGGCATTACTAAACGTAAAGATGCTGCCCTAAAGAAGTTTTCAGCATGCGCCGAGGATGTGGATGCTACTTTCACTGCTCCGGCTCTAGGATTACGGCTGTTCCGGTGGCTGATATTATAACTATGCCTGCCCCTAAGCCTAGATCTGAGGTTTCTAAGTCCACTCCCACCACGCCGTTTGCTCCAAGGGCTAAAGCTTTAGCCTTCATCCTCTCCATTGCCTCAGCCCTGGCTTTCTCAATCTCAGATGTGAAGGCGGTGATCTCCCCGCCGAACATCGTCTCAATCCCAGCGGCAAGCCTCCCCAGAACCCCCCTGGTTCTAGGAGATAAACCAGTAACGATCCCTAAAACCTTCTTAATTTTGTAGCCTGGGATAAAGGGCGTTGTGCTCATCAAGAATGTTTTCGCCAATTCTAAAGATGATCCGCATTTAGGGCAAAACTTTGCATCCTCCTCAGCAGCAGATCCGCAAACTGGACATTTCAAGAAATAAACGGCCCTCCCTCATTTACTAAAATCTAATAAAGTATAACTCATTATAATTATTTTCGGTGCGAGATCATGTGTGGACGCAGCCTAGTAGTCGTAAAAATTGATGAGCAGATCGGCCTTATAGACCCTAATATTTTCGGACATTTTATTGAGCATCTTGGACGATGCATTTATCCTGGAATATGGGTTGGAAAGAGCTCAAAGATACCTAACGAGGATGGATTACGTAGAGATGTTGTTCAAGCACTTAAGTCTATAAACGCGCCGATCATCAGATGGCCCGGAGGATGCTTCGCCGATGCATATCACTGGGAGGATGGAATAGGGCCTGTTGAGCAGAGACCCCGCGGGATAAATATTTGGTGGGGCGGTAGCGAATCAAACGAGTTTGGAACCGACGAATTCATACATTTATGCAGACTTACAGGAGCCGAACCATACATATGCGTAAATGTCGGTTCAGGAAGCCCTAGAGAAGCACTTGCATGGCTCGAATACTGCAATTACAGCGGCAACTCAAAGTATGCCAATCTCAGATCCCTATATGGCCACCCTGAGCCATACAGAGTTAAGTATTGGGGGGTTGGAAATGAGAATTGGGGCTGCGGCGGCTCATTTGATCCAGTTTATTACGCCTGGGAATACCGTAGATTTGCAACCTTCCTTAAACAGGCAGATTCATCGGTTAAGCTGATCGCGTGTGGACATACAACTAGGGATTGGAATCTAAGGTTCATGGAGACCCTAAAAGACTTTATTCATCTAGTTGATTACTTATCTATACATTATTATTTCGGCAACCCCCAAAGATATGGCGACGATGTAAACTTCACAGATGAGCAGTATCTTAATTTATTATTTGATGTTCAAATCTTAGAATATCATATTAAGCAGGCGATATCTATAGTGGAATTTTTCTCTGAGGGGAGAAAGGACATAGGAATAGCCGTTGACGAATGGGGCGTATGGCATCCGCAGGCAACTGTTGAGAGCGGGCTGTATCAGCAGAATACTTTAAGAGACGCCATCCTCAGCGCCGCGGTTCTAAACCTATTCATTAACTACTCGAGAAAGGTTAGGATGGCTAATCTGGCGCAGGCAGTTAATGTTCTGCAAAGCATTTGCCTAACCAGAGGCGAGAGAACAGTGCTGACTCCAACATACTATGTGTTTAAAATGTATCAGCCGCACATGGGTAATTGGGCGTTAAAGGTTGAGGCCGAATCGCCGATTATAAGGGAGCCTTCTGAAAAAGATTTCGCCGGCTCAGCAAGGCAGAGGAGAAGCATTAAGCCCCTAAAGGCTTTAGATGCGTCAGCATCAATAAGCCAGGATGGGAAAAACTTGGTAATCACTCTTGTGAATCAAAGCTTAGATGAAGACTTAGATGTTGAGATAGTTCTGGATGGAAAGGGCGAAGCATACGATGGAAACCTAACAGTTCTCAATGCTGAAGATGTAAGAGCCCATAACGACTTTGATTTCCCTGAAAACGTCAAAACCAAAGAGGAACCGCTAACTGTTAAGGGAAAAACATTCGGCTTCAAGGCTCAGAGGCACTCCATAAATAAATTAAATTTGAAGATAACCAAATAATGATGTGCGTCATAGCCTCTATAAACCACCCTGCTCAAACGCTTAAATAATCTCTTTTTCCCTCGCTTATTTTCTGATGGATTGCAAAGGCGAGGGAGACTAGGGCTGAGGCTGCTGCTAAATCCGTAGATATCGTAACTCCCGGGCAGAGATCGATGGTTAAATCTGCGAAACGAAATATTCCGTGCGGTATGCCCTCTCTTGAGCCTATTAGAAAGTTCACTCTGCCACTTTCAATTGTTAGTTCAGCCAGTTTCGAGGCTACTGAGCTAATTGGTTCACCCTCAGGTTCAAAAACAATTATCGGCTCTCCGGATCTCTCTCTAACTAATTCATATAAATTCTGGACATAAACCTCTGTCCTGCGGGGTTTATGCGCATAGGTTCTTAACTGTATTTGATATCTTGATTCTATGCCCTCAAAAACTCCCTTCAGGAAAGCATTTAACTCGTCGGCTCTCACAGCTCCTATTGGCGCAACAATTAATTCGCCAACCTCAAATGTTTGCGCCTCTCTTCCTATCCTAATGCCCATTTCCTTAGAGGCTTCTAAACCGCCTAGATACGGCATTTGGACAAGCGAAATCTTTTTGAAGTATTCCCTAACCTGAAACTTCCTTGGGCTAGTTTTCTTTGGAAGCTCCTTTCCATCAACAATCCCGAGGTAGGCGTGCGGCCCCAAGATTTCGACAAAAACAACCTTATCTGGAAAATCTAGGTTAACAGGGCATTCAGTAATGCTTTTAATTAATGCTCCAACCCTCATGTTAACATCTAAGCTTGAGAAGTCATGTTTCCCCCGCCTCACTGTTTGAACGGCAAATGAGGAAGCATTTTTAATCTGATCTGCAATTTCCCGGGCGGCATTAATTATGGATTCGATCTCAGCTGAAGCATAGCGTTCTATTGGCAAAACCTTCTCAGCCTCAGGAACTTTGGCTTTAATCTCCTCAGCCAACTTTTTCGGAGGCAAATCAGCCTTGACAAGCACGAGGCCGGAGAAGTTCAGAGGGTTCGCTAAGATCTCGGTGTTCGGAAAATTTTCCTGGATAATTTGGGCTGAAATTCTCTCATAATTCCTTAATGTTTTAATTAAAACCGATGCTTTGCTGAAATCGAAAAGATCCATGCTTAATGCCGCCCATCAACCAATCATATAGGCTTAGGGAAGAAGGAAAGTATTAAGGTTATTGTGCGTTGCTGCCGCTAATTATAAAAATGGTATCTGCAATATTATTTAATTGTGATGCAGATTGGTTTTTTCCGGGGAATTGACTGTTGAAAAATTCATTTCGGAAGGCATAATTGTTGACCCATTTATGCCAATATCTAAAGCGGTAGGTTTAATGAGGGAAAGAAACGCATACGAAGTATTTACATACATCGGCGATAAGGTTGGAACTGTTACTGTGAGGGACATTTTAAGAGTTAAGAATCTCGCTGGAATAAAAGTTGAATCGCTCCTAAACTTTATTCCAAAAATTTCAGCCGATACTAATCTTCTTCAAGCAGCTAAAATAATGTCCGAATACAGGTTGAGATCTTTACCGATTGTCAAAAAGAATGAGATCATCGGTAAAATAGACATTAAAGCCATAGTTAGCAATGTTAAGGATAGCGCCCTTGGAAAAATAGGGGCCTCCAAGATTATGACGCCCACGCCCACAACGATATCGGTTGGAGAGAAATCTTCTAAGGCTAGGGAAATAATCCTTAGAAGAAAATTTGACCATCTCCCAGTTGTTAAAGATAAGAGGCTTGTTGGGATTATAACCTCAACACATATAGTTTTCAATCTTATGGCTGATTTGGGAAGCGAAAAATACAAGATGGGTGTTCCAAGCATTATTAATCCGTTCGATTATCCCGTTGAGGCAGTTATGTCCACCCATACGTTAAGATGCTACCCGCAGAGCCCAATCCGGGAGGTTGCTAAAAATATGCTTGAGCAAGATTCATCATACTGTCTAGTGACCGTTGACGATGAAATCCATGGAATAATAACTTACAGAGATTTCGCAAGCCTAATTTCGGCTGAAAGAGATAGAATTGAAGCGCCAATTTACATGATTGGCTTGCCGGAGGATCCATTTGAGGCTGAAGCGGCAAAAATAAAGTTTATCCGGCTGATCAACAGTTTAAGCAAGTTTCTCCCGCCGATAATGGAGGCGAGGAGCATAGTAAAATCGTCATCTCCTGATGGGCAGAGGAGACGCTACGAAGTTACCGTTAATATAAGAACCAGCGGAAAATCATATAATTACTCCTCTGAGGGATGGGATCTGCCCATAATATATGATGAAATATCAAGGGCCATTAAGAAAATGGCCACCGTGAAAAAAGAGATTAAAAGGAAAAAGCATGGCAGAATCCTTCCGGAGTAGAATGCAAATAAAATTTTAGCGCGTATGAAGCGCCATCTGCGGGATAATTAGCACCTCCTCCAAACATATTTAATCAGTAATTTTCATGTTCCAAAAATAAATTTTTAGCGCTTAGATTAAATATGCCAACTCGAGATTTTATTCATAAGAATGCTAATCCTTCAAGGAGATGAAAGGAGATCTTTAATGGTGAGAGATCTTGAGACGGCTTAAATCCGGGCTCCTAACCGAGGAAGACCTATTTCTCTTCGTTGACTACTACGAGTTAACATCGGGAAAATGCAATCTTGATCATGGAATAAATAACACCATAACTGAAACATATTTCTTTAGGGATATACCGAAGCATCTAGGTTCCTACATTATCGCAGCCGGGCTGGAGCAATTCATCAGTTACATTGAAATCTTGAACCGCGGATTAAGCAGGAAACATAGGGAGTGGCTTGAGAAGGCTGCGGGCAAAGATCTCAGCAAAGAATTCTTAGACTATTTAGAGAACTTTCGGTTTAAGGGGGACATATATGCTGTTCCAGAGGGCACACCTGTCTTTCCAAACGAGCCGGTAATAAATGTTACCGGTCCATCCATAGATGTGCAGCTCTTTGAGACATACCTACTTAACATCATGAACTTTGAGAGCTTAATCGCCACAAAGGTTTCACGGATAGTCTACGCGGCTAAGGGAAAAAGCGTGATTTATTCGCCTAGAACCGTAGTTGACTTCGGGGCTAGAAGAGCCCATGGGAGAGATGCGGCGGTTCTGGGCGCTAGAGCCGCATACATAGGCGGGGCTGACGGCACATCGCTGGTTGTGGCAGCGATGAAATGGAACATACCGTTCGTTGGAACAATACCGCATAAATTCATTGAGGAGAGATATAGGGGGAAAGGCTCATTTAAGGAGGTTGAGCTCTCAGCCTTTAGGGAGTACGCTGAAAGCTTCCCGCATAATACTATACTTCTCGTTGACACTTATGAAACTGTTGAGGGCGTTAAAAATGCCATAAAGGTTGGCTTAGAGATGAAAGAGAAAGGCCTTAAGCTGGCTGGAATTAGACTTGACAGCGGGGATCCGGTTGAGCTAAGTAAAATAGCGCGTAAAATGCTTGATGATGCCGGATTGAAGGATGTGAAGATCTTTGCAAGCGATCGGCTTGACGAGTTCGTTATAGAAGACGCCCTGTTGAAGGGCGCTCCAATAGACGGGTTCGGTGTTGGAACAAAGCTGATAACTGGCGCAAACTACAACTCCATTACGAAGGAAGGCGGAGTCTCAGCCCTAGATGGAATATTCAAGCTTGCGGAGACAAGCGATGAAGCCGGCAGAATGATTCCATCAACAAAGTTTACGAGCAGCATGGGAAAGGCAACTCTGCCCGGTAAAAAGCAGGTTTGGAGAAGGATTGAAAATGGCAAATATGTTGAGGACATAATTACCCTGTGGGATGAGGAGGTTGAGGGAGCGAAGCCTCTTCTTGTTCCAGTAATGATTAAGGGAGAAATCGTCTATGATTTCCCAGATTTAAAGGAGATCAGAAAATACTGCATGGAGCAGCTTTCAGCTCTACCGGAAAAGTATAGGCTGTTAAGAGGAGGCGAACCTTACCCGGTTAAAATAAGCGAAAATCTGAGGAAACTTAGAGATGAATTATTCGAGAAGTATTATGCTGAGTACTGCGTGAGCTAGTGTAGATGAAAATGCTCAAACTCCATATAGACATGGCTCTGAAATTTTGGGGGAAATAAGCACATTAACGGTTAATCTTAAAATTAAATATTGGTGGAAGCTTCTTAGGATACTTACCTAACCTCCTCAATAGATCGCTTGTCTCCGGATATTTTGTTAAGTCAGCGTGCGGTATGAATTGCGAATTAAAGAATTCCGCTTGGAAGCCCGGTTCAGCCCCGAGCTCCACGTATTTAACTTTTCGCGATATTTCTTCAGCCAAATCCCTAATCGATTTAGAAATTAACGCCATCCTAGCCCCTGTTCCAGCTGCATTACCAACTATACGCACCTTATTTAATGATATCTCCGGATACATCCCTATGATCCTCGCGCTTTCCGGATTTATATATGAGCCAAAGGCTCCGGCTATAAACACCAAGTTCACGTCTAACTCATCTACATTCATCTTTTTCATCAGCGTTGCGCATCCGGTGTGTATAGCCGCCTTTGCCAGCTGAATCTCCCTTATATCCCTTTGCGTGATAACAATGTCCCTTCCAATGGCGGTTTCATCCCTCCATGCTAATACAAACTCGGCGCCATCTTCGCCATAGCGTAACCTTAAAGAATTAATGTCCTTGTTGAACATTCCGGAAACATCAATTATTCCAGCCTTCAACATCTCAGCAACTATATCCACCATGGCTGATCCGCATATACCGTAAGGCTTAACATCATCTATGGTCGAGTATTGGACGTCAAGCGTGTATGGATCTATTTTCACCTTTTCAATTGCCCCTGCGGCTGCCCGCATACCATGCTTTATGTGGGCTCCCTCGAAAGCTGGTCCAGAAGCGCATGAGCATGCTAGGATCATATTCCTATTGCCTAAAACAACTTCGGTGTTGGTTCCAATATCCAGCGCCATGCAAAGCTCTTCCCTATTATAAATTTCAGTTGCCAAAATAACGGCGACAGTGTCGGCCCCAACGAAGCCACCTATCACTGGGAGAGCATATATATTGCCATTCGGGTTAATGTCAACTCCTATCTCTTTCGCCTTAACGTTCACCCCGCTTTTTACAGCCGGGGGATATGGCGCCAACGCAACATATTTCGGATTAATGCCTAAAAATAAATGGTGCATAGCCGTGTTGCCAACAACCGCCACCTCATAGATCTCCTTATGATTCACCCCTGTCTTCTCCAGAAGCACCTTAAGGATCTGATTTACGCCGTCAACAACAACTCGCTGTAACTCGCTAAGCTCACTGGGCCCGCTGGATGCGTAAGTTATCCTTGAAATTACATCTTCACCGTAGGGTATTTGAGGATTCATCAAGGAGTCGACGGCCATAACCCTCCCAGTGTTTAGATCCAACAGGTATCCGGCAATCTTTGTTGTGCCAATGTCGACGGCATATCCAAATGCTCTCATGCTCGTGTCACCCGGCTCTAAATCAACTATGAGTTTTCCCTCCCATATTATGGCGGTAACCTCCCAGTTGCTCTCCCTGAGAACCAGCGGGAGACGCTGAAGAGCATCATGTTCCAACTTTAATTCTCCAAGCCCATATGCTGCTCGCAGTGCATCTAGAAGCCTATCAGCGTCGGATCTAAGATCATTAAGCGTTGGCTTTTCCAGCCTAACGAAATATTTCTTGACGCATGGGTTAGGCTCAACATGCGTTTCTATGCCCTCAGCCTGAAGCCTCTGTTTACCGGTTCTACTCTCTTCCGGAACCCTAATAACCATTCTGCCCTTAACTAAAATTTGACATGCAAGCCTGTAGCCCAAAGATATTTCGGCTTCTGAAAGCATTTTCCTTTCAGCTGGAGTTAATGGGTTTGCATCTCCCCTCTCAACTATGACTTTGCATTTTCCGCAAGTGCCCAATCCGCCGCAGATCGATGTTAAATCCACACCGGCAGCCTTGGCAGCTTCAAGAACGGTGCTCCCGGAAATGACCTTTACATGTTTCCCCTCAGGCTGAAAGATCAATTCAAACATAGCCATAGCTCAGCATCTCGCCTCATTCCATATGGGAGATATTTATCTGGGAAACTGATGCATTAAACTCTTTCCCATAAAAGCCGCTATTAAGGGCTCAATCAACAAGTTTTTAAAATGTTTTCATTGCATTTTGAAAAATAGCCAGCCGCCCTCCTGCTTCTTGAATCTGATTAGGCAGTATCGGCCCTTAAGCTTCTCACCGTTTATGTGCACTATGATCTCATTCTCATCCCATTTTTCAACATTAAATGTCCCCCTATCCCATATCTCAACAGTTCCAGCGCCGTACTCACCCTCAGGTATAACGCCCTCAAAATTGGCGTATTCAATCGGGTGATCCTCAGTCTCTACGGCGAGCCTTTTAACACCCTTAACGGTCGGCGGCTCCTTTGGTATAGCCCAGCTTTTTAGGACACCGTCCCTCTCCAGTCTAAGATCGTAATGCAGATGGCTGGCAGCATGCTTCTGAATAACGTAGATTCTTCCCCCAGCCCCCTCATCTGCCGAAGCCTTTCTTTCTCCCTGCGGTTCAGGGGTTTTACTGAAATCTCTCTTCCTTAAATATTCATCTAGGGACATAGGGATTTCCCCCACTGTTGTATCATTAGGAACGGTGACTTTTATCTTTTATACAACAATGCATTTTAATGCCCTAAATGTTAACATTTATTCTTGAGGATCCAGCATGCATCTGGCGATAGATCAGAGAGTTAGGGGGGATTTCCCCAGGCTTAATATTCTAACAGTCGTAATCAAAGATCTGAAGATTAAAAATGAGGATCCGCATCTTAAATCTCTCAGGGAAGAAGTAATCCGGGAGGTAAGATGCAAATATAATATTGAATCCTTAAGGGATCTTCCAAGCATAAGAGCCTACCGTGATTTTCTCTGGAAAATCAAGGTTGATCCAACAAAAAATAGGCCTGCGGCTGAAGCCCTAATAAGGAGGATTCTGTTAGGCAATGATCTGCCAGAAATAAACACCTTCGTCGACTCATTAAATTTAGCCTCAATAAAATCCGAAGTTGCCATAGCCTCGTTTGACATGGACAAAATTATTGGAGAACCAATTCTACGATATGCTGTTAAAGGCGAAAAATTTTATGGGATCGGCATGAAAAATCCAATTGTTTTACAGGGAAGCGAGATTGTGATAGCCGATGGCGATGGGGTTATCGCCATATACCCCTACAGGGATTCTGAGCGTACGAAAATCACTGAAAGCACCCGTAACGCGTTATTAGTCTTCTGCGGTGTGCCCGGTGTAGCCCGAGAGAGACTTCTTGAAGCGAAGAGCATCACTGTTAATTTGATAAAAACATTTTGCGGAGGGAAAGCCTCAGCTGGTGAAGAGCATGCCGCAATTTAAGTTCGCTATGGAAGAGTCTGAAAGAAGAAAGGGCTCCAGAATAGTTCTGGCACTTGACGTTATCGATGAACCTAAAAATCTCCTCGATAAAGCCATGTGCATACTTGAGAATACGCATGAGCATATCTGCGCCCTAAAAATCAATCACCATCTGGTTCTTCCATTAGGGCTATTCGACGGCGTAAAGAAAATTCTGGATAAAGCGCGTGACCTTGGCTTACCCTCAATAATGGATTGTAAAGCGAACGATGTTGGGCATACAAATCGGGTAATAGCTGAAAATTATTATAAAGCTGGATTTGACGCTATAATAGCGAATCCATTCGTTGGGTGGGAGGACGGTCTTAAACCGGTTTTTGAGGTTGCCGAGAGAATGTCCCGCGGGGTCATATTGCTTGCCTACATGAGTCATAAGGCCGCTTGGGAAGGTTATGGACAGATGGTCTACAATGTGTCCTCTGGGGAAATCAGCCCCCAATATTTGATATTTGCTAAAAAGGCATTAATTTGGGGAGCTGATGGCGTTATTGCCGGCGCAACATATCCTGAAAAAATAAGGGAAATCTATGCCATTTTAAAGGGAGATATACCGATTTACTCGCCGGGGGTAGGCGTGCAGGGTGGAGATATAGAGGCGGCTCTTTCAGCTGGAGCGCATTACTTGATTGTTGGGAGATCAATAATTGACGATGAGGATCCCGCTGAGGCGGCTAAGAGAATTAAGAATTCAATAAATAGGGTGTTGAGTGAAATATTGGGCAGCTGACCTTAGATGTCCGTCCTTTAGTCATCGCTGTCTCCTTAGCAACAGGCCTCTTCATAGGTCAGCCGCAACAATAAACCTAGTTTATAGGGTGATTAAAAAGATTACGGTTTAGACCAGAGCTCCCTCTTCAATAGGTCTCTAACAGCTGCCCTTATAGCCGCGCTTCTGCTTGGATACATATTCTGCCTAACTAGTTCATCGAGTCCTTCAAGGTATGCTTCTGGAAGCAAAACCGTTACAAGCTTCATGCTTTATGCACACCTCAACGCTTTCTTCTTAATATTAGGAATGATAAAGTTTAAAAGCGTTTAGTGCCTTCTCCATCCCTTTGAAAAGGGATATTATTCTAGTTTTAGATTTAAAGATTCGGCGATCTCCGCTATAAAATTAGGATTGTTTATAACTGGCTCTGCTAAACCAACCATGTCTGCTCCGGACTCAAATAGCATTTCAGCGTCTTTCAGAGACCTAACATATCCGCTGGCTAAGATGAAGAACCCATACTTTCTTATATGCCTTATAAATTCGAAGCAAGGTTTACCGGATTTTTCATCTCTAATGTTGAAGTGGACTCCGAACATTTTTAATGATTCTATGAAGTCAAGGATCGGCATGTAGTCGGAGTCGGATATAACCCCCAATCTAAATTTAGCTATGACTGGAAAATCCATAGATGAGAATCTTTCAAGCCACCTGTAAAGTTCACTTCTATTTTCTGGAAAAACCATGGCTCTAAGCCTTCCAATTTCAAGATAACGTTTATAGCCGCCGTGAAAGTTTAATTCTAAAAGATCCCCGCCAGCGTCCTTAAAGCACTCCGCGGCTTCTAAACCCCATTCAAGTCTGGGGGTCGCCAAATTTAGGCAAACCCTCACTCCCTTAAGCCTATCCCTAATAATCTCTATTTCTCTGCGAAGAAACTCTACACATTTTTCCCGGTTTGGAGGGAGAACCCATCCATGCTCCAGGACGCCATAAGCCGGAGGCTCCGCAAGATAAGCGCCGATCTGAACCATGGCGGAGCCTAAACCGCGTTCAGAGCAGAATCTGCCATCCGTGTAATGCATCATTGAAGATAGGAATAGCTTACCTTTAAGTTTCCCGCGTATTTCCATCCACTTCATGAATAAAACTATAACGTCTCAGCATATTTTAAATTTAAGTATTCAAATAAAGCTTCTAAGCTTAAATTCTTAAATTAATGATCATCCTAGTTATTAGTAGCGTGGCGGTTAGATATGAAGGCAGTTGTATATTATGATGTTGGAGATTTCAGAGTGCAGGATATGCCTACTCCTAAAATAGGCGCTGGAGAAATCCTTGTGAAGGTTAGGGCATGCGGAATCTGCTCAACCGACCTTTTCAGAGCCATGTACCGCTTGGCTAAGCCCGGTTCAGTTCTTGGGCATGAAATAGCTGGCGATGTTGCTGAGGTTGGATCTGGGGTTACAGGGTTTAAGGCTGGAGATAGGGTTGCTGTCCTTCATAGAGCGCCATGCGGCGCCTGCTATTACTGTAGACATGGGCAGGAACCCCTATGCGATCAATATCGTCGGGCTGGAGTCGAGCCCGGAGGCTTCGCCGAATATATTCGCGTTGCACCTGCGCTTGTCCAGAAAGTCGTTATTAAAATCCCAGATAACATGACGTATGAGGAGGCAACAATGACTGAGCCGACAGCCTGCTCGGTTAGAGCAGCTACAAAATGCGTTATTGAGCCGGGAGACACAGTCCTCGTCATAGGGGGAGGTCCGCTGGGGCTACTGAATGCTCAGGTAGCCAAGTTTATGGGTGCATCGCAGATTATATTAAGCGACCATCATGATTATCGTGTTAAGATCGCTGAAAGCCTAGGTGTGGATTACGCTTTCAACGCGAAGAAAGTGAATATTGAGGAAAAAGTTAGGGAGTTAACTGATGGTCGAGGCGCCGACTTAATTATTGTGGCTGTTGCCTCAACCGAGGCTGTTCATCAAAGCCTAAAAATGGTTAGATGGGGTGGCAGAATATGCTTGTTCGGCGACTTTAGGGATGTTCCGCAGCCAAACTTGGATATTGACCCGAAACTGATACTTCGAGATAATATTAAGATCCTAGGGAGCTGGGGTTGTTCACCGCAAGACTACCACGTAGCCTTCAGCCTTATAAAAATGGGTAGGGTAAAGGTTAAGGAGATGATCACGCATGTTTTCCCAATGGAGAAGTTTATGGAAGCCCTTAATGTCATGGCTGGAAAACAATGCCTTAGAGTGGTTATCAATCTCAGCTAATCTTGCCTTAGATCTGGACGTGGACAAATAAGACCGTAAGCGGCTTATCAGTTTGGTTCCTTATCCCATGGGGATGTTCACCTGAAACGTAAACGGCTAAGCCCTCCTTTGCCGATATCTCCTTATCCTCTACAATGATGGTTCCGGATCCGGATAGCACATAATAAATTTCCTCTCTGTCCGGATGCGTATGCTCAGGAAAGACGCCGCCCGGAGGTATCTCAAGAAGGCCGAAGCCTGTAAAGCGTTTACATCCAACAGTTTTCTGCTCAGCGATCCTTTTAATATTAGCGGTGCCCTTAGGATAGGGTGAAAAGGGAATTTTATCCGACTCAATAACGTTCCACATGCTGCTCACCAAAATCATTTAATATAAATCACCATAAAAATAATTCTATCATATTAAAAAATTTTTAAGTATTTTTCCCATTTCATGTTAGATTTCGAAGCTAATTTTCGTACCAAGCCTTTCTAATGGTTTTAAGCCTTAGGTCGGTTACTCCCCTCAGGGCTTCTAGGAGTATCATCGTCTTTTCGAGCTTCGGCTCCGGAAGCCTATTATTATAGTTGTCGTATCCCACGTATACTATTACTGGGGATATATTGTATATCCAATCTATGAACTCCGCATCAAAGTCTAGGATCGGCTCTATGACGACAGCCTTCCACTTCCAGCTAAGTTTAACCATAGCCTCGTATCTCTCCCTTGGCGCTGGAGCCTTAGTCAGCTTATAATCTCTATTGGTTTCAATGGTTGCTCCGAGCACAACGTTATTTGGGAGTTCGCTCTCAAACTCAAGGTATCGCTTGGGATTCTTCGTTAGAAAGAAGAACCATGATCTAGGCTTGGACCTAACAACCCTTAGGACTCTCTCAATCCACTCCCTAGGAACCCAAGAATTACCGCACCAAACCGGCTTTCCGTTTCTTCTGACGTAAATTATGTGGGTAGGCACTTCAACACAATAGACGTAGCCTTCGTAATCTTCATAACCTGCATAGCATCTAGTTTTAATGCCTAATTTATTAGCAACTCTTATATTACGTGTGTAGTCAACTTCGGACATTTTATACCTCTCGCTAATTATGACCTCATAGCAATCATGCTTTCCAGCCACTGCTTTTCCACTAATAGTTCCGCCTTGTCTTTTACCTCTAGTTTTGACTATAGCCATGTATCCGCATTTTAACGCCACCTCCTGAATGTCATCGGCGAGTCTCTTGCTGGTTGTATAGATTCTTTTGCAGGTCTCTGATTGTCTATAGCCATCACCGTTAACATAGGTCTCAAGCATTATACTCAGCAGTCTTTTCGAGAGTTTCTTAAATTCGATAGGGATGCACTTTTCGCGTCCATGCCCCAGCTTTCTAAGCCACTCTGTAAGCTCCTGATCCCCATAAATTACGATTCTATCCTCATATGCGCAAACGTTTTTACCTCTGCTCTTAGCTACTGCATTCATGACTTCAAGGATATCATTATAATGGGGACTCGTATTCTTCTGTGCGATTTGTATTCGCGGTTTATTCTTTATTATTGAGGCGGTTCCTTCAGCCAAATAATATCCAAGAAACTTCACGAAAACATTAATTGGCACTCCCATAAACTCATTTATCTCGTGGCCCTCCCAGCTTGGAAAATCCCTTCGGAACTTCATCCTCTTTCTTAGGCAATCTCCAGCTCTAACTAGGCTGAAGCTTCTAAACTTTATGCCCTGTTTTCGCTCTTTATGATGTGATGTAGCCCTTAATGCGACATAGAGGTTGTGATCTGGTGTTACCAGCAGATCTATGAGGTTCGACTTTATTCTAACCATCTTCCCCTCATACCAGTACTTTATGATGCTGTTAGGCTTGTAGTAAACTACTTTATCGCTAAACGGATCTAAGCAAGCAATTGGGTCATCATAAGTGACCTCGCTAAATTTTTTCCATCCATTATAAGTCAACACCTCGGTTTCTTCATCATAGCAACCCCACATGTCGCCCATATCGGAAACGAAAATGAATCTTCCTTTTGGAATTCTGCTTCTAAGCCTATGCTCAACGAGGCATGGTTCGAAAATCCGAGTCTTGTATGGTTCAACACCCATAGCTGCAAGTTTCCTAGCATAGTTTCTAGCCCAGCAATTATGCGATGCGAATCCATTCGCGATGAACGTGCGGGATGAAGTCGCTATATCGTATACTTCTTCTTCGCCCAGTTTTTCGACTGTGAAAATCTCTCCAACTCTGAAACTTTCAATCGCTTTAAAATTCCTTTTCTTTCTACGGATAACTGGATTCGTCATGTTGAAGAATTCTAGAATTTTATCAATCCCGCCTTTTAACTTTGCATTTCCATCTTCAATTATAAATTCAAAACCTAATTTTTCCCCGTAGCGTTTAATTTTGCGTAAAATATTCTCATCATGGCTTGATATCTTAAGCATGTTGTTGAAGGAACCTTCAGCATCGAATATTCCCGCTAAAACGCCCCTATAAAAGTCATAATGCTCAATTTCTTTTATTGAATCAGCAATTTCCTCAGCTGCAGAATCCCAAGTTTCAAGCTTAAATATTTTTCCCCGGTTTCTTTCAGAGGAAACATCTAAGATTCGGAGAAATCTTTTTATGCGGTGCGAGACTTCGGCATCCGATGGCGCAGCTTTAAAAGATGAACAGTTCTCATTTTTTCTCCCCATACCATCTGCTTGATGAACGCTGTGGCTTCCCATTAACCCAGCTAGATAACCGCTTACGTATTCTCTGGTAATTTTTAGTGGCGGAACCGGCTTAGCGACAAATCTTATTGGGCGGCTCCACTTTATTAATTGCTCTGTTTTTTCCCATGTTCCTCTATCCGTGAGCCACCTATGTTGACCTGTAGCTTTTATCTCGCCCTCGGTTGTTTCAATTCTATATACGGGTAATTTCCTTTTTACTATCCCTAAAACAGTGGCGAATCTCCAATGCCAACGCTGCTCTTTCAGTTTTTCAGAAAATGTCAGCAATTCATCTCCAACTTTAATATTCTGAATCGGCTTCCAAACTAAATCCGCGGTTAAAACAAGAGTATCCTTCGTTACGCAGTATGTACAGCCATGTAGGCAACCAGTTATGGGATTCCAGGAATCGGTTATTTCATCAAACTTTCCATTGTTTTCTCCCATTTTTCTTCAGATTAAAATTAACGCTATTAACTCTTTAACTTATTGATTCCTTTCCGGTTGAAACCTTAATGGGCGAATTTTAGATGCATACTTCTAGCCCATATTCGGCATGTTCCTTCAGAGCTAACCATGCAGGAGCCAACTGGCTTCTGCGGAGTGCAGGACTTCATGAAAAGCGGGCATTCAGTTGGCTTAATCTTTCCAATTATGACTAAATGGCATTGGCAGCCCGGGGGGATATCTCTGCCCCCCTCAATTTTAATACCGTACTTCTCCCTGGCATCATACTCAATAAATTCATCTGCGAGTTTTAGAGCTGAATCCGGCAGCCTTCCAAGCCCGCGCCACGCCCCATTAACAACCCTGAAAGCCCTGTTCATCAATGCTTTCGCTTTTAAATTTCCCTTCCATGTTACTGCACGTTTATACTCGTTTTCCAAGGTTGCTTTACGCTCAGAGATCTGTTTAAGAGCCATATATATTGCCATTAAAATATCTAATGGTTCAAACCCGGCTATGATGGTTGGCATACGATAAACTTTTGGGAAGATTTCATAAGGCTCTAAACCTATTATTGTGCTCACATGCCCAGGAGCGATAAAGGCGTCAATATGCAGGTCGCCTATCCCAAGCATAAATTCCATAGCCGGCGGGATCAGCCTATGCGAAATTAGGAAGCTGAGGTTTTTAGGCGGCTTCTTTATGGCTTCAATAGCAGTTGACGGCGCTGTTGTCTCAAAACCTATTGCGAAGAAGACGAAGTCTTTGCTGGGATTTTTCTCAGCAATTCTAACAGCATCCATAGCGCTGTAGACGACTGTGAGATCAGCGCCTCTGGACTTAGCGTCTAAAAGCGATATTTCCGAACCTGGAACCCTCAATACATCGCCGAAGCATGCTATAGTAACGCCTTTCAGCGCCAAATGGACGGCTTCATCTATTTCCGCCGCTGGAACTATACAAACCGGGCATCCTGGACCGGCTATAACCTCAACATTTTCAGGCAATAGGCTTCTGATACCATAATGGGAAATGGTCCACTCATGCGTTCCGCACACATGGCATATTTTAACATTATCATTTTTGGGTGTAACCCTGCGTATCCCCTCAATTATCCTATTAGCCAGAATTGGATCTCTAAAACCTTTCCCCTCAATCATGGCGCCTCAGCGCCTTCAATCTCCATGATTTCTCTCCAGAGCGCTAAGGTTTCCTCAGCTTCCTTTTCATCTAGGACTTGTATAGCGTATCCAGCATGCACCAGAACATATTCGCCCACATTAACATCCACAAGCATTATGTTCACATCTCTCGTAATGCCCCCGCCGAAATCAACCTTCGCCAGATCGCCGTTTATCTCCAAAACCCTAGCTGGAACCGCCAAGCACATTTCCTATCGAAACCCTAATGCACTTGGCTAAATAAATCTATTTTGGTATCCTCATCACTTTAGGAGAAGCTGGCTGTAAATGCTTGCCCAAGCGATAATCCGCCGTCTCCAGGCGGTATAGTCTCATGCGTAAAAAATCTTAAACCATACTTTTCGATGATTTCACGCATAATCTGAACGATTATTTGGTTGCATGCAACCCCGCCGGAGAAGCCAATCGCATTGACGCCATTTTCTAAAGCTTTCTCAATGGCTAACTGCGCTAGGCCCCTGGCTAAGTAGGCTTGAACTGAAAATGCTAAATCCCGCCTAGAAATCTTCTCTTTCCCCTCAAATATTGCCATCATAATCGCGGTTGTGTCCAGCACGCTGCCGTTTATTATTGGTTTAATCTTAAGGCAATCTTCTCCTCCTAATGCTGCGGACTCAAGCTTCATAGCCGGCTCACCCTCATATGTTCTCTCATAGCATATGCCTAGAATCGCTGAGGCTGCATCTAAAATTCTACCGCAGCTTGTCGTCGTATTTTTAACCCCCCTCCTAAGCTGGGATAAAATTATATGAGCCTCCGCTTCGCCGTGGGGTAGATGCGAACTATTTTTTATAAGCCAATCTTCCACATTTGTGTGTCCATACAATATTCCAGCCGCCATCCTTAAAGGGTAAAGTGCGGCTAAATCGCCGCCGATTAAAGGCTGCTCCTGTAAATGCCCTAAACGTTTAAACTCCATCGGCGATCTATCTGAGACTACGCCCAATATTATCTCGCCGCCCCAAGCCTTACCGTCTAAACCATAACCGTAACCGTCGCAGCATATGCCGATAATTTCGTCTATATTATGCTCAGCCATTAGGGCTGCCACATGAGCATAGTGATGTTGAACCTGAATAATTGTCCACCTATTTTCCTCAGAAAGCCTTTCGGCTAGAATTGTGGATGCAAATTTCGGATGCAGATCGCATGCAACAGTCTCAACGTTGCTATTTGTTAATCGAATAAGCCTTTTGGAGGCTTCTTCAAGGAACTTCAGCGTTTCAATATTTTCAACATCGCCTATATGCTGAGATATAAAGGCTTTATCAGTAAGCATTAGGCACGCAGTATTATTTTTCTCACCGCCTAAACCGAGCGAGCAACGCTTAACCCTACGCTTTATCGGTATGGGTTCCGGCGCGTATCCTCTTGATCGCCTTATAAACACAACCTTATCTTTATGCATACGCAGCACTGAATCGTCGCATCTATGGGCTATACGTCTATTATGAATCAGGAAGTAATCAACTAGCTCACGCAGCCTTTTAAACGCTTCATCATCATCTTTAATTATGGGTTGGTTCGGCGGATTAGCGCTCGTCATCACGAAGGCTGGGTCAGACACTTTGTCAAATAGCATGTAATGGAGTCCGCTATATGGGAGCATAACGCCAACATTATGGAGTCCAGGTGCAATAAGATCCGACAAATAGTAATCTTCACTTTTATTCAGTAGAACTATGGGGCGCATGTGGGAGATCAGAATATCAGCCTCCCAGCAGCTGACTTCAGCAAATGTTTTAACAGAATCTAGGCTTCTACCCATTATGGCAAACGGCTTCTGCCTTCTATGCTTAACCCTTCTCAGCTTCATTAATGGCTCATCGAGAAGCGTTGATGCGGCTATATGAAAGCCGCCGTAACCCTTAACCGCAACAATGCGGCCCTCGGAAATTAATCTGCCAGCCTCCCTTATGGGATCATTATGCTCAATCTTTTCGCCATCTCTATCCAGGAGATGAACTTTCGGTCCGCATCTTGGACATGCAATGGTCTGAGCGTGAAATCTCCTATTTGCCGGGTTCTCAAACTCTGATCTGCAAAAGCTACACATGGAAAAGTCGCGCATTGTAGTATTATCCCTATCATAGGGGGCATCCTCAATAATTGTATATCTCGGTCCGCAGTTCACGCAGGTGATAAAAAAGTAGTTAAATCTAGGATTATTCGCATCACGCATTTCTCTGAGGCATTCATCGCATATGGCTATGTCAGGCGGTATAATTGAGCCTGAAATCTCAGCTTCGCTGGAACTCTTATATATCGTGAACGCCTTATACTCGTTGGCTCCATCAAGCGGGATAATTATTACTTCATGTATACGTGCTAAGGGAGGTTTCTTTTTGACAAGGTCTTCCAGAAACTTCTCTATGTTTAAATCGTTTCCCTCAGCAAGTATTTCAACGCATGAGTCGCCCCTATTCCTAACGTATCCGCTTAAGCCATTCTCAACTGCTATACGATAGACAAACGGGCGGAAACCAACACCTTGAACTATTCCGGAAACAAGTATCTTTAAGCGCACCCTGATTCTCCACTACCCAATTATATTCAGCAAATATGTCGGAAATATTAGGCTGATCCTTGCAATAGCTGATATCCTTTTTGAAAACTCGCTTAGATGTCTATGAAGAGAAGTTTATTTTTCTGATAGATAAGCAAATATGCGGGGAGCAATCATCTTCTTCCCTAAACGCGGGCTTTAATTTCCATCGCATACTTCACTATTCTAGATGGGTTCACACGTAAATCATCGAACCCTAGCTCCTCAGGCGGTATACCCATTGCTAAACCAAGTAGTTGCGTATAATGAAGCACTGGAATATTGTATGTTTCCTTAAACATTCGCTCTACACGTATCTGGTTTGCATCATACATGAGGTGACATGAAGGACACATTGTTATTAGGGCTACAGCGTTAGCGCTCTTGACATGGCTAAGTTTTTCCCTCACCAAAGATAGTGATATCTTATCGTCTATGCCTGCAACTGTTGCGCCGCAGCACTCCGTCTCATCCATATAATCCACGCATTTAGCTCCAGTTGCCTCAATAAGCATCTTAAGAACCCTCGGATTCTCGGGATCATCAAATTCCAAGTATTTTTTCGGCCTCGAGATGTGGCATCCGCTGTGCTCCGCAACCCTGAGCCCCCTTAGGGGCTTAATAATGGACTTCTTCAACCTATCTAACCCAACATCTTCTACTAGAAGCTGAGATATATGCTTCACGCTCACACTGCCTTTAAACTCTAATCCGGATTCTCTCAAACGCTTATTTACATCCTCCCTTAAAGATTTATCTTCTCTAAGAGTTTTACTTGTCTTTTTTAGCATGCCGGCGCATCCAGGACAGAGGGTTAAAATATTTAATCCTTCACGCTCAGCTATAGCCAAGTTTCTTGCCGAAAGCGTAAGGGTTAATTCGTGGCTTAATGGCTCAAGCGGAAGCCCGCAGCAATTAAACTCCGGCATCTCGACAAGTTCAACGCTGAGTTTCTGCAGAACTTTTCTCGCGGAAATTTCATATGATGAAACCCTGTATGGGATTGTGCAGCCTAAAAATAATATGTATTTACCTGCTTCTCCCATCTATTCCGCCAACCTACTTACTGATGATTTTAACTATCTTTAAGTCTTGAATAGTCTTCAGAATGCTTTCAGAGTTCCCCTTGGGCAATGGCGGCAGACCAAGGGCTTCGCGTCTCCTAATTCTGGATTCCGGAATCTCGTAAACGTAGCCTGTTCTAATAAGGTTTGCTAGCAGATCCTTAAAGACTTGCGGTATATGCCCCTCCTCAGCGGCCATATTCTTTAAAACCCTTATAACACTTGCAACCTCAACACCCTGAGGGCATCGATCTGTACATGTGAAGCATGATGCGCACAACCAAAGAAATTCGCTGTCTAAAATCCTATCCTTCAATCCTATCTGAGCCATATGAATAATGCTCCTAGGCCTATATTTATCGTTAAATCTCGCTATTGGGCAGTCAGACGTGCATGTACCGCATTGAAAACATTGGAGCAGCTTCTCCCCGCCGGGCATTTTAGCAACCTCATACCTAAACTTCGGATCAACCTTGGAAGGCTTAATTATCTCGCTTTCGGACAAACAGTTTAACCTCCTACTAACCATTTAGGTCGATCTGCAGATTCCGCTGTTCATGTTATTTTTAAATCAAATCTAAAATCACGTATTTAAATATGGTGCTCATGAACCTAAAATTTTTGGGAGACATTCACAGTTTAAGAGTTCTCTTTAGTATAACCCTTAAATTTAACAATGCGCACTGAAAATCTCCATGAAAACTTATGTACTTTAATTGTATTTTCTATTTTAAAGATGGAATATGAGAATCTCAGAGAAGATTTAGAAAGCTGGTTGCAGGGCTACTCTAAACTTGTCATATTTGGGATTGGAAACCCGCTTAAGGGCGACGACGCGTTAGGTTTAGAAATACTGAGAAGCCTCAGGAGAAAAGTTCCGGGAAGTGTGAGGTTAATTGAGGGCGGAATAGCGCCGGAAAACTTTATTGGAAAGATCGCGAGGATTAGGCCCTCACATGTTCTGCTGATTGATGCAGCGCTTTTCGGCGGGAAGCCGGGTGAGGCTAAAATATTTACAATAGAAAATGTTCCCAGCGTAACGATATCGACACATATGATACCGCTTTATATGGTGGCAGAGTTAGTGAGGGAGAAGACAGGCGCAAAAATAATTCTTCTGGGGATACAGCCCAAAAATCTAAATCTTGGAGAGGGGATAAGCTGGGAAATTAGGGAATCTATTGAAGAAATCGCTGCAATTATAATTGCAGCGATAAGTAGGGTTGAAAAAGGCTAACTTAACGTTTTTCTTCCGCTTTAGTCTTCTCTCCAAGATATACGAAAACTAAAATCACTAAGATCATTATAGCGAACCAGAAAACTAAATCGATGAAGAGCGCCGAAAGGTTAACTTTCCATATGTCAACGGGTCCATGAATCGTGTTAAGCGTATGGACGCCCCAGGTGAGTGGGAAGCCGTAGTTTACATGCACATAATCAGGCCAAATGATCTCTGAACCCCATGTTAAAGATAAAGTTGCCGCAGCGCTCCATAGGAGCATAAACATCGCTAAGATGATATTCCTCCAATCCATGCTGAATAAAGACAGCGGCGCCTAATATAAAGACTTCTGAAATTAAAGATTTAACGTTTCCAGAATTTTCCGTTGTATTTAAGTATAAGATTCGCAATTATTTTTTGGCTATGGGGGTGCGTTAAGCTCGGGAAAGTCTTAGTTACAGCCGCTTGGCCATACATTAACCATGTGCCCCACCTAGGTAATTTATTGCCAATCTTGTCAGCTGATGTTATCGCCCGCTACTATAGGCTTAAGGGCGATGAAGTCTTATTTGTGAGCGGTTCAGATGAGCATGGCACGCCAATAGAGATCGAGGCGATAAGGCAGAATATATCGCCTAAGGGGCTCGCAGATAGGAACCATGAGATTGTCTCCGAACTGTTTAAGAAATGGGCAATATCATTCGACAACTACACTAGGACTGAAAGTCCAGTACATAAAGAATTTGTAAAGGATCTGATGCTGAAAATAGAACATAACGGCTATGTTTTCACAAAGGAAGACGAGCTGCCTTTCTGTCCGAAATGTCAGCGCTTTCTGCCTGATAGGTTCGTTGAGGGGAAATGCCCCCACTGCGGATATGAGCGCGCCCGCGGGGATCAATGTGAGCAATGCGGACGCCTTTTAGAGCCCACTAAGTTGGTGGAACCTAAATGCGCTATTTGCGGTGCATCTCCAGTGATAAAAACAGTTAAGCATTGGTATTTCGATATGCCTAAGTTTGAAGATAAACTCTTGGCTTATATAGAAGGTAATAGGCAGCTTTCAGATAACGCTCGGAACTTCAGCCTGAACCTGTTGAAGGAGGGGTTGAAACCTAGGCCTATAACTAGAGATAATAAGTGGGGTATACCAGCGCCCTTTAAAGGGGCTGAAGGCAAGACCATTTACGTCTGGTTTGACGCTGTTTTAGGTTATGTCTCAGCAACAATCGAGTACTTTAAGATGCGCGGTCAGGGTGAAAAATGGAAAGATTACTGGTTTAATAAAGACGCTAAGACGCTATATTTCATAGGTAAAGACAATATACCGTTCCACACGTTGATATTCCCAGCGCTTTTAATGGCAACCCATGAGGATTATAATCTCCCATGGAACGTGTGCACAAACGAGTGGCTTATATTCAGCGGGCAGAAATCTTCAAAAAGCCGCAGAATAGGCGTTTGGATAGATGAAGCAATAGAAATGTTTCCGGTTGACTATTGGAGATACACATTAATCTCAATTCGCCCAGAGACCCGAGATTCAGACTTCACGTGGAAAATCTTTATTGAAAAAGTGAACTCAGATCTGAATGATACGCTTGGAAACTTTATTCATAGAACATTAAAGTTTATAAATACTTATTTCAACAGCGAAGTTCCGAAACCCCTAGACCTGGATGATCTGGATAGAAACACGCTAAATGCAATTGCGGAGAAGGCTAAATCTGTTAACGATGCGCTCAATAATTTCCAGCTCCAGCTCGCAATCCGCGAAGCAGTCGAGCTAAGCCGTATTGGAAACAGATATTTCAATGAGAAAAAGCCTTGGGAAACAATTAAAGCAGATGTAAAGGCAGCGGCAAACACGCTTTATGTTTCAGCCCAAATAGTTAAAGCTCTCTCAATTCTACTGGAACCATTCATTCCATTTGCTGCAAAGAAAATTCGAGATTTGCTGAATCTACCTGAAAAAATCTCCTGGGATGACGCTGTCAAGCCGCTGCAGGCTGGCCATAAAATTAAGAATGCTGAGCCCATATTCAGTAAGATCGAGTCTTCGGAGGAGGAGCTGCAGGAGAATCTTGAAAAAATCAGATCAGGTTTAGAGAAGGTTTCGATGGAAGATTTCTCCAAGATAGATTTGCGTGTAGGCAGGATAATTAAGGTTGAGGGTATACCTAAGTCGCAGAATCTTTTAAAGTTAATCATCGATGTTGGCGGAGGCAATTTAAAGACCGCTGTGGCTGGAATAGCGAAATATTACAGGGCTGAGGATCTTGAAGGAAAACACATCGTGGTTGTGACTAATCTTAAACCTAGAAGAATATTCGGCGTGGAATCTGAAGTGATGATTTTAGCAGCGCAAGACGGAGAGAAGGTTGTCTTTATACAGCCGGAGAAACCAGTGAGCCCCGGAAGCAAGGTAAGTTAAGGGGGTAAGGTTTAGGTTGCCGTTAAAAATAGACATGCATGTTCACACCTGTTACTCTAAGGACGGCTTAACAACGCCGAGGGATCTTGTCAATCAGCTGAGGGTGATCGGTCTAAATGGGGCGGCTATAACCGATCATGACACCGTGGAAGGCGCCGAAAAGATGCTTAATAATTGCGATGATGATCTTCTAATAATACCCGGAATAGAAACATCTACGAAGCGTGGGCATATACTTGGCATAAACATTACAACACCCATACCGAAGGGGCTAAGCGTTGAAGAAGCGATTGAAAAGATTCACGAAGCTGGCGGGATAGCCATAGCCGCCCATCCGCAAGCGCCCTTTAAGGATAGCCTGGGGCTTAATCCGAAAATAATCAGTTTAGGTTTAGATGCAATTGAGGTTGTGAACTCGTCGCTTTTTCCATTTCTTCCATTAACATGTTTATCCAAGAAATTTGCGGACCGTTATCGTATACCTCAAACCGCTGGAAGCGATTCGCATATTCCTGAGACAATAGGCTTAGCTTACACGCTTATAGAAAATGATGGGGCAAGCGTTGACGATATCGTTGAAGCGATAAGAAAGGGGCTGACGATACCCATCGGTAAAGGGGTTCCATTAACATTAAAAATAAAAAAGATTTGGAGTTTATCCGCTAAACGTGGCACATATTAGGCTTAATCGCTTAAAATAGGTATTCTCTGTAGGCTGATGTCGGATT
This sequence comes from uncultured Candidatus Bathyarchaeia archaeon, assembly GCA_964411115.1. GTDB lineage: Archaea > Thermoproteota > Bathyarchaeia > Bathyarchaeales > DTEX01 > DTEX01. The sequence continues at coordinate 29,388 of CAYPJR010000004.1, forward strand.
TTAACGGTTTATCTGCGCTTCTTTCCGGATCCAGATCATATACTTCAACAGTCTTCGATCCGAAGCCGCTCAGCAAGTAAGGCGACTTAACTCCAGTCATAACCAATGTAACCTTAAGGGTTCCAGCTAGGCTTGGGTCAACCCTTGCGCCCCAAATGACTAAGGCATCCTCACTCATCATTTGGGTTATGATTTCGCCAACCCTATTCGCTTCTTCAATGGTTAGGCTTTCATCGCTTGAAACATGAATCAGAGCTCCATTTGCGCCGCTATAATCGATGTCCAGCAGGGGCATTCTTAGGGCTTTCTGAACAGCATCTTCAGCCCTGTTAGGCGCATTTGATTCGCCTATTCCCGCTATGGCGACGCCGCCCCGCTTCATTATTGTCCTGAAATCAGCGAAATCTAGGTTTATTAGGCTTGGCATAGATATAACTTCAGTTATCCCCTTAATCATGTTGGCTAAAACCTGATCTCCAACTTTGAATGCCTCATTTATTGGGAGGTGAGGTACAAGCCACATTAGCTTATTGTTATCTATTACTATGACCGTGTCGCATTCTCTCCGCATTTCAGTTAATCCTTTAAGAGCATGGTTTATTCTTCCCCTTTCTATTTTGAAGGGCATCGTAACTACGCCTACAACTATCGCTCCTTTTTCACGGGCAAGTCTAGCCACAACCGGCGCTGCGCCTGTTCCTGTCCCACCGCCCATCCCGGCTGTTACGAATACCACGTCAACATCTGTTAGAATTTTTTCCACATGCTCTATTGACTCTTCAATCGCAGCCCTACCGATATTTGGATCACCGCCTGAGCCAAGTCCCCGCGTAAGCTTTTCACCTATCAAGATTTTTTGATGAGCATGCGTAGCGTTTAAATGCTGTAGGTCCGTGTTAATCGCTATACATTCTGCGCCGACTACGCCTGACTCCATCAATCTATTCACAGTGTTATTTCCCGCACCGCCAACACCAACAACGATTATGCGGCAGTACCCTGGCTCCCGCAAACCGCTCTGCAAGCTCTCATTCCACATGTACTGTAATGCTTTATCTGCTAGCTTTGCCATGTTGCTTCCGTCCCCATAATTCAATTTCAATTAGATCTCGAATTGCCGCCCTTATAGCCTCAGCCCTATGGGGGTAATACCGCTTATTCACAAGCTCGTCTAGAGCCTCCAGGTACGGTTCCGGAAGATATATTGTAATGAGCTTCAAATCGAATCACCTTGAAGAAATGAAATGGATAAATTCAATAAATCGCTGCATATTAATATTAAAATATGATTTAAACATGTTTGCGCCATTTACTTATAAATCTATCGGTTAAGCTTAGGCTCGCTTATTAAAAGTTATGAGTATTTTCTCCAAATCCCTCATTGCGGTATTTGAAATTTTAGGTTAAGGATTACATGGTCGAGCTTAAGCTTATATAAGTGATTTCGATTTTTTTGTTAGGTTACAAGGGATGTTAAAGCTTTTATGAGGAATCTAGGCGTTAAATCCGCATCTTCCATGGGCGACGATTTAAGAAAAAGCGTCTACGTGGAGAGCTATGGCTGTGCGGCGAATAAGGCGGATCTCGAAATAATGCTTGCGCATATGGCGGTTTCCGGTTATGAAATATCTAATAATCCTAAAGACGCCGACTTTATTTTGGTGAATACATGCGGAGTTAAGAAGCCAACTGAGGATCGCATGTTGGAAAGACTGCGTCTGTTAAGCGCTTTAAAAAAGCCGCTTATTATCGCCGGCTGCCTTCCAAAAATAAACTTTAAATTAATAGTTAACGCCGCTCCAAATTTCTCCGCAGTTTTAGATCCCTACAGCGTTGATAAGATTGTTTCAGCGCTAAAATCCGCTGAGAGAGGTGAGGTAAATAAAGTTTTTTTCTCCGAGAAACCTCCTGTTAAGGTTGATGAGCCCTATATTAGGCTTAACCCTATTATTGAGATCATACCAATCTCAGAGGGCTGCCTCGGCGCCTGCGCATTCTGCTGCGTTAGATTCGCTAGAGGCTCACTTTTCTCATATCCAATCAATTCAATAGTTAATAGATTGCGGAAGGCAATTTCAGAGGGCATTAAGGAAGCTTGGTTAACATCGCAAGATAACGGAGCCTATGGTTTCGATATAGGAACCAACCTGGCGGCTCTGCTCAAAGAATGCTGCAGCGTTGAGGGAAACTTCTTCATAAGAGTCGGCATGATGAACCCGAATCATGCTTTAAAAATTCTTCCAGATCTAATATCAGCATATAAAGATAGACGGATCTTCAAATTTTTACATTTGCCAGTTCAAAGCGGAGACAACGAAGTTTTAAGAATGATGAATAGGCGATACACCGCTGAGGATTTCAAGAGAATCATCCAATCATTCAGGCTAGAAATACCGAACGTAACCATCGCCACAGATGTTATCTGCGGCTTCCCAGGAGAAAGCAGAGAGGCATTTGAAAGAACTCTTAGACTTATCGAGGAGATTAAACCGGACATAGTTAACGTGTCTAAATTCTTTCCAAGGCCTAATACGCCCGCTGCACGCATGAAGCAAATTGATGCTAAAGAAATACTGTTTAGAAGCCAAATGATAACCAAAGTTGTTGAAAAAATCTCATTTGAAAGAAATGCTGGCTGGCTAGGCTGGGAGGGGGAAATCCTCATAGATGAGAAGGGCAGCGGCAACTCATGGATTGGAAGGAACTTCGCCTATAAGCCCATCGTTGTGAAAAGCGAAGATAATCTCTTAGGGAAAATCGTTAATGTTAAAATCATTGAAGCTCACAAAAACCATTTAGAGGCAAAAATGCTCTAGTTTTCAGAGCCTTTATTTAGGCGCCTCAATATATTTAACATTTCTTTAGAATTTTCAAGCATCCCATGATCATTGTTAAAGAAAATATAGGCTTTATTCGCTCCCATCCTAATAATTCTCTCAGCAACCTCCTTCAGCTCCTTAGTTGAGTAGTAATGTCCATACCATATTGTTCTGCCATGCATACGTTCATAAATTATGCCGTTCACGTTAAAGATGGTTTGCGGCAAATCCGGGCAGTCAACGCTTACTAGGGTTATGCCAATGTTGGATGCCCAGCTAATGATGGTATCGTTAAACCAGGTTATGTTTCTCGGCTCAAGGGCAAATCTCCCCTTTAAACCAGTTTTATCCACAAAGGCTTCTATTCTAGGTTGGCTGGATATGCTCATTAATGGCGGGAGCTGGAACAAATAGAAGTCGATTAAATGATCCATCGGCCTGAATAATTCCTTAAACCTCATCCATGCTTCAAAAGCCTTCTCATTAAACTTGAATTTATGGGTTATCAATTGATTAACTTTAACAGACCATCTAAGGCTGCCGCCTTTAGTTTTCCATGAGTTAATGGCATTCTGAAAAGGAAATCTGTAAAAGCTGGCATTTAACTCCACAGCGTTTAGGCCGGAATAATTAATGTACCAATCTAAGCTTCCACCCTCATTCCAAGGGTACATCCAGCCGGATGTGCCGACATATATTTCCATCAAACTTGTAAGCCTCTTTGAAGCCTCTCCTCAATAGTCCTGTTTATGGCAATCTCAACCTGTTTAACTGCTGTGCCCAGATAATTTTCTGGTTTTAAAGCCTCATCAATTTCCTTTTCAGCTAGAATTTTCCTAATGGTTTCATCCTCCAGTAAAACATCTCTGAAGGATCTATTTTCAGATGCGCTTTTTATTGTTAGCCGACGTAAAATTTCATGAGCATCCTGCCTGCTTACGCCCTTCTTAACTAGGGCTAACATAACAGCCTCAGACATGGCTCTGCCGCTTGTTATGTCGATGTTTCTCCTCATTCTTTCCTCGTCAACCTCCAGGTTTGAGAGGACATGAATCATTAAACTTAACATGTAATCGACTAGGATGAACGCTTCCGGTATAATGAACCTTTCCGAGGATGATTGGGTTAAGTCTCTCTCATGCCATGTAGGTACGTTTTCCAATGCCGGTATAACGAGCCCCCTCACAACCTTAGCTAAACCGCATATCCTCTCGCATATTTCAGGGTTACGCTTATGAGGCATCGTTGAGCTTCCAACCTGCCTCTGCCTCTCAAATGGCTCGAAGACCTCAGATATCTCGGTTCTTTGCAGCTCCCTTATCTCAGTTGCAAACTTATCAAGTGAGGATGCTATAAGAGCCAACAAGCATATGAGCTCCGCATGCCTATCCCGTTGAACTATTTGTGTTGAAACTTCCGGCGCTTGTAATCCCAGCCTTTCCATAACGAGACTTTGAATTTTCATGGCGTTTGGCCCTAAACCGGCTTGTGTACCAACAGCGCCGCTCATTTTGCCCACTAAAACGCGTCTCCTACATTCTCTAAGTCTTTGAATATGTCTCGATACTTCCCGCATCCAAACCGCCATCTTTAACCCAAACGTTATGGGTAGAGCATGCTGACCATGGGTTCTCCCCATCATTATTGTATCCTTGTGGCGGTCTGCCAGCTTGAGCAATATGATTTCCAGATCGTCCAGCCGGCGGGCGATTATATCTAAGGCATCTTTAATCTGCAGGGCTTTAGCGGTGTCTACAATATCGTAGCTTGTTGCACCTAAATGTACGTATGCACCGCTTGGCCCGCAAACTTCAGCAAGCGCCCTAACAAGCGCCATAACGTCATGCTTTATCTCCTTTTCAATCTCCTTCACGCGGCTGATTTTGACATGTTTAACTGTTGCCATCTGCATTATTTTTTCAGCATCCTCCCTCGGTATTTCGCCAACCTCGCTTTGAGCCCAAGCGAGCGCTGCCTCCGCATCAAGCATCTTCTGAACATAATTTTCCTCCTCGAAGATCGCCAGCATCTCAGGTGTTCCGTAACGTCCAGTGTCTATGGGTAAAATCGGCAAATTTCCACCTCCAGCAAACCACCTCATATAGGGTGCATTAAGTTATAGAGTTGGGTTCAAAGATATTAATCTAGTGGAGCGTAATTTATGCTGTGGGGCGTTGATTAAATCATGGGCTCTGCAATTGCCGTACTATCTAAGCGAGATGAGAATGTTACTTCGAAAGCTGTTAAAATGCTCAATGTCCTTAGGCACAGGGGCGCAGAGACTTACGGACTATCAGATGGCGGAGAAATTGTTATTGCGAAATCTCTTGAAGATATAATCTCCATGGGCATGAAATCAAATGTGGCTTTGGCATGTAATTTTAAGCGAATACTTCCTGAGGATGCTCCGCAGCTTATGGAAATCGATGGCTTTGAGGTTCTTTTTGAGGGGAGAACTTTCCCCCCTAACGAGAAAAGTGAAGTTGCGGGTTTAATAAAGAGGTCTAGAGGCGATGTTGAGGAAGCAGCGAAAAATATGATCAGAACGTTGAACGGCTCCTTCGTCTTCATTATTCTTGAAAGAGGCGGAAAATTGATTGTTGGGCGGGATCCGGTTGGCGCAGTTCCATTATATCTAGGCGAGAACGAGCATGTTTATGCATTGGCTTCGGAGCGTAAAGCTTTATGGTCGATTGGAATAGAAGATAGCCGCATAAAATCTTTTCCACCTGGTAATTTAGCCAAGATTTGTAGCGAAAGCATAGTGTTGGTCCCGGTTAAAACTATAGAGAGAACCATGATCGGATCCTTGGATGAGAAATATATTATCGATAAGCTGCACAGTTTACTTTTAAACTCAATAAAAAGGAGAACTGCTGATACAAAAAGAGTTTCCATAGCTTTCTCAGGAGGGCTGGACAGCAGCGTAATCGCTGCTTTAGTAAAAAAGATTGGGGTAGAAGCGCTTTTAATATGCGTGGGCTTGGAGGGCTCGGAGGAGCTGGAGCACGCTGAAAAGATAGCTGAAAATATAGGTTTACCCTTCAGAGCTGAAGCATATACTCCAGATCATGTTGAGAGGGATTTACGTAAAGTTTTATGGCTGATCGAAAGCGCAAATGCGCTAAAGATTTCCATAGGTATACCAATATTCTGGGCTGCTGAAGCATCCTCGAAAATGGGATGCGGGATTCTGCTGTCCGGTCAAGGAAGCGATGAAATATTCGCCGGCTACCATAAATATCTTAGGGGCTACGAAAAACTTGAGGGAAAGATTGAGGGTCTCCTTTATCATGATGCGCTCAGCCTATATGAAACCAGCCTTGAGCAGGATGAGAAAATATGCTCCTTCCATAGTGTTGAAGTAAGATTTCCATATGCAGACTATGATTTAATGTCTTTTGCATTAAGCCTGCCCGCTGCATTAAAAATTGAATCTGAAGATGATCCTTTAAGAAAGAGGATACTTAGGAGGCTTGCTGAAAATATGGGTTTGCCGCCTGAAGTGTATTTGAAGCCTAAGAAAGCCATTCAGTATGGAACCGGCGTCGCTAAAGCGCTTAGAAAATTAGGTAGAAGAATGGGTTTAGACATGCAGAGTTTCATTAACCAGCTTTTTGAAGAGGTGAAGCAGATCGGATGAGGACGGCAATAATATACTCGCAGAAATATCTTGAGCATAAGACTGGAAATGGGCATCCGGAGAGACCTCAGCGTCTAACCGCAATAATGAGGGGCATTGAGGTAAGCAGGCTGCTCAAGGATGGGAAATGCATGCTTGTTGAACCTAAATATATAAGCCTAGAAGATCTGCTGATGATCCACACTCCGGAGCATGTGGAGAGAGTGAGATCCATCTGTAAATCTGGAGGCGGCATCATTGATGATGAAACCCCTGTTTCGAGGGAAAGCTTCGATGTTGCAATGTTGGCAGCTGGCGGAGCAATAAGAGCGGTGCAGGGAGTTATGTCCAAAGAGTTTGATAATGCCTTCGCTCTTGTTAGGCCTCCGGGGCATCATGCTGGACCAAACTTTTCGCTTGGATTCTGCATCTTCAATAATGTTGCCTTAGCCGCCAAATACCTTAATGAGAAGATGGGTTTGAGAAGAATTTTAATTTTTGATATAGATGCCCACCATGGAAACGGGACTCAAGATATCTTTTACGACGTAAGTGATGTGCTATTTATAAGTATCCATGAAGATCCAACGGAGTTTCCGAGAACAGGCTTCATAGGCGAAGTAGGGGTTGATGAAGGGTTAGGATATACCGTTAATATTCCGCTTCCATACGGGTCCGGAGACCCGGCATATTTAATGGCTTTGAAAAATATTGTTCTGCCCATAATTAGCCAGTATAAACCGCAGTTTATGCTGATCTCAGCAGGCTTCGACGGCTACTATAGAGACGCTGTTGCAGATCTTTCATTATCTGCATATATGTATCCAAAAATATTTCACATATTACTAGATTTAGCTCAAAAATTATGCGATGGCAGATTGGTTGCGGTTCTTGAGGGCGGATACAACCTTAGTTTTCTTAGAAAAGCTGTTCCAGCATGCGTGGCTAAATTAGCCGGCGCATATTTCAGGGTTAAGGATCGCCGACCACCTATAAATCTTAAATCTCAAAAAGAAGCGGAAAAGATAATTGAGATCGTTAGAAGGGTCCAATCGCGCTATTGGTCGCTTTAATACGCCATTTACTCGATAACTGTTATTGCACCATTTGGACACTGCGTTTCACATGCTCTGCATAGGAGGCATGCGTCAACATTAACAGCAACGGATTTTCCATCCCTAAGTTCATATACTCCTGAAGGACAAACATCAACGCATGTTCCGCAGCCAGTGCATTTCTCAAGATCAATCTCTATTCTCACCATGTTCAACTCACCTTTTGATTTCTAAAAGTTGATAATTATTTAATATAAAATCTTTTTGGATTTACA
>CAYPJR010000005.1:0-36036 GCA_964411115.1 uncultured Candidatus Bathyarchaeia archaeon
CCTATTTTTTAGGGCTAGACTTACTTATCTTCTCCAGAAAATCCGATATTGACGAAGCTTTAACGAGATTTTTAACAACAATCATCTTACCACGTAGAAGATCAAATAATCTTCTCACCTCCTTATCCTCTAGGCTAGATATGTCTATGAAGATCATCGACGAGAAGTATTGAGCGAATAGGTATGGATCTCTGCGTATAACGAAGGGGCTTTGCTCAGCGACGAGCCTAAATGTTCCCACATCCTCAACCTCAATAAATTCCTGAACCATCATGATCACCTATAGCATTATTAGTTTTATGGGATATGAAAATCTTGCGGGACCGCTGAAAGCGATGAAAGCTACTAAATCATTGCTTCTTCGTCTTCTCATCGCTTAGTTCTTTAAGATGATCCTCAAGAATAGTTTTTAAAATCTCAAGTTTATCGGATGCCTTCATGATTTTTTCTTCCCTAATCGATTTCTTTATCTCTTCCGGATCAGCGTAGGGTAAACCCTCAATCCACCTTATGTTTATTTTGTCCGCTGGGATCACAGGCACATTGTAATTCTCAAACACCTCGAGGGCTTGATGAGACATGGCTCCCTTAGCTATAACGGTTTTTACACCTCTCCTCAAAAGCAGCTCCGCAGTTGCAGGTCCGCCTCCGCTTGAATCAAGAATGAACACGTTGTCTCCGGCTTTAATATTGTAGAGTTTAAATGATTTCTCCAATCCATCCTTTGTGAAGGATTCTATAGGCTTAAGGAGCGTTAAGCCCTCTTTAAATTCAAGATCGCTTAAGCGTTGAAAATGGGCGAGCTCCTGCCTGTACGCTTCAATCTGGGATTCCCGCTCTGAAATTTCCTTTTTAAGAGAATCTATCTCTTCAATGAGCCGCTGATACTCCCTTTCACGCCTTATTTGAGCTGTTTGTTCGCTGCGAGCCTTCCTCAGGGTTTCTTTTAATTTTTCAATCTCCGCAGTCAGCGTCTTTATTTTCAAATGCAACTCCCTATTCCTCTCCTTTAGGAGCCTAACTCTTTCCCTTTCAAGCATAAGCCTCTCCTCAAGCTCCTTAACCAGGTTTCTCAATTTCTCCTCCCGGGAGAAGCTGCCTTTCACAGCGGTCAACGTCCCATGCGTGCTTAATCCTCGAAGAATCTTAATCGCCCTCGCTACGCTGTATCCGCGAACAACCAGATCCTTCACATCGTCCAGCGAGAGATCACCCTCAAAATTTTTTAGTTTAGCATCAATCTGCTCAAACTTGTTCTTGTAGTGCTGATAGGCTTTGAGGGCGGCAGCTAACGCATCAATCTCATGCGCATTTTTAACCTTAACATTATAGCGCTCCATGTATGCGTGAGCCAACTGATGTTTTTCTTCAACACTCATGGAGATAGCTGGCTCAAAGAGCACAGCGTTAAGCTTTTTTGAAAGCCTCTCAAGAAAGTTCGGCGCTGGCGAAACATCGCTGGAGATTATCGTCGGCTCACCTAGGCTTACAATTCTTTCTATAATCTTTGTCAGGGACCACCCTCTTTGGCTTTCAATCAGCACCGGCGCGCCGTCAAAAGTTAAAACCGCTAGGCCGCAGTTTAAGCCCGGATCGACGCCAACTATTAATTTCCTCACATTGGATTTTTTAAACATCACTTAATCTTATTGCGGAAGTGCCTTTTTAATTCTCCCTTCAACAGTTAAGGGTGTTATGCGCTTTTTTCTCCACGCCCCTTTTTAACATAACTTAATGCTTCGTCTAGGTCCTTCGTCACCCCAAACTTTCTCCTAAAGAATTTTAATATGTTCCAGAGGTCCCTCTTCAGGATCATTTCAGCATTAGGGTGGTCTGTTCTGATAAACTGCGGCCAATCTATTATTAGAACATTCCAATCGTGGGTTAAAACAACATTAAATTCGCTTAGATCTCCATGTATGACATCCGCCTCAATGTAGGCTTTCCGAACATTCTCCAGGATTTCGCTCAATATTGCCTTCGGATTGGTCAGCTCCGCTATTCGAAATAGGCATTCGCCGTCAATCATGCCCATAACAACCACATGCCTATTATGCCCCACCGGTTTAGGCACAGAGACCCCGCATGGATAGACAAGCCTTAAGGCTTCGATCTCCCTCTCAGCGGCTAAGCGTGATTGATAAAGCCATGAGGCATGTCTTCTATTAAGCAGATAACCTCTAAGCCTCCTCGTTTGCCGGAAACTTGTTCTGCCCAAACGGTGAAACTTGACGGCTACCCTTTCACCATTCTGGGTTAAAGCATCATATACGTCTGATTCTTTACCGACGCCTAATGGTTTACCGAGGGATTCCAGGATTCCGGCTTTTACAAGGGCATTTATGGCTAGGCAATCATATCCAGCCATGTTTAGCACGTAACCCATGTACGGGCCTGTCCAGCGATAGATTAAGCCTAAGGCGTTAAGCCTTTCAAGGCGGTATTTAGTTTCCTTCTCAGATAAACCGCTAAGTTTCAGTATGTCCCTCTCCGGAACAAACCTGTGGCGGCTCAAATCAACTTCTATGGTTGCCAGTATCTTTATGTCCTCAGGTTCAAGATGCTTAAAGACCCTAACAGCGACGTCGGCTGAAGACATACATGAGAAAGGTATCCTGCAAAAATATTTAAGTTATAGCAGGAGAAAATATCCCTATTAAGGATTGCGCAGGCTGGTTTGAATCTTGAATCTATCTTTAACGCCGATAGAGAAATTTTTCAAGATCCAGAAGGGCAAGATGCCTAGGGTGAATATTGAAGATTGGCGTTTAACCGTCGATGGACATGTTGAGGAAACATTAGCATTAACATATGATGATTTAACATCTATGCCGCAGGTTAAGCTCATAGAAATACTTGAGTGCTATGATAATTCTCCCGGGGGACCTTTAATTGGCGTTGCTGAGTGGGAGGGTGTACCCGTCAGTAGGCTTCTCGATATGGCGCGGGTGAAGGAAAAATCCCAATCGGTGATATTCCATTCTCTAGACGGATACTCAACTAATCATAGGTTAGATTACGTGGAAAATGTATGCGTCATGCTTGCCTTAAAAATGAACGGTGCACCATTACCCCTAGAGCATGGATACCCCGTTAGACTTGTAGCGCCGGGAATGTATGGTTACAAATGGGCTAAGTGGGTTTATCGGGTGGAGGTTTCGGAAAGCGAGAGGTTAGGCTACTGGGAGAGACGTGGATATCCCTCAGAGCCCTATAGGGGATGCAAATTCTACAAAAAATAGGTGCGCCCTCAATCAAAGATAGATATGTCCTAGCCATACATGGGACTTCTTAAACCGATAGAGGCGGGCGGGATTAAGCGCTACGCTTTTATATATCCATCAACTTTGTTGAATATCTAGAACGGTGCATCAGGTTGGGTTTAATCTCATTTGTAAAGGCAAGCGTGAGGCTGCTTAAGTTCGCGAAGAAGCCTAGTAGAGATGAGCTTTGGCTCTCTATAAAAATATGTTTTCTAGGCGTGCTCATAATTGGATTGGTGGGTTTCGTAATATACATGCTTGCAGGATTCATAAGGGCCAGCATACCCATACCGCGCGCGGGTGCGTGAAATCTTGAGCGTAGAAGAAGCAAGATTCTACACTGTCAGCACAACTGTCGGTCAGGAGAAAAACGTTGCTAAAATCGTTATGGGAAGGGTTGAGGTAAATGCGATACCAATAAAAGCTATACTTATACCTGAAAATTTAAGGGGCTACATTTTTATTGAGGCTGACAACCCGCATATCGTCGAGCGGGCGGTGACAGGCATCAAACATGTTAAATCTAGGATACCCGGCATTTTACCCTTCTCCGAGATTGAAAAATATATATCGTTAAAGCCGGCCATTGAGGAGCTGGACATAAACGATATTGTTGAGGTTATTGGAGGACCATTTAAAGGGATGAGAGCTAGGGTAACGGATATAGATAAGGCTAAGGAGGAGGTGACAATAGAGCTGCTTGAGGCAACGTTCACATTGCCAGTTACAGTTCACGCCGATTACGTTAAGCTCGTAGAGAAAGGGAGGGAGAAGTAGCATTATGCCGGCTGAAAAGAGGGTTATTGAGCTAGTGATCAGCGGGGGGCAAGCGACAGCCGGCCCGCCGATAGGTCCAGCTTTGGGGCCATTAGGCTTAAACGTAATGGCGGTAGTGAACAAGATAAATGAGTTGACGAAAGAGTATGCTGGAATGAAGGTCCCTGTCAAGGTGACCGTAGATCCGGAAACCAAAACCTTCGAGGTTTCAGTTGGAATACCGACAACCTCAGCCCTAATCGTTAAGGAGGCTGGAATACAGAAGGGTTCAGGTAAACCTAACGTTGAGAAGGTTGGGAACCTATCTATGCAGCAGGTTATAAAGATAGCGCAAATAAAGAGGAAGGAGCTCCTAGCTAAAAACTTTAAATCCGCCATTAAAGAGATCATAGGCAGCTGCGTCAGCATGGGAATCACGATTGACGGTAAAAGCCCGAAGGATGTTCTTAAAGAAATAAATGAGGGAAAATATGATAGCCTATTTGAAGCCGTCAGCAGCGCAGCGTAAACAATAACATTTTTATTTTAACAATTTATATTTCTCTAGTTTCCAGGCTGAGATAGAAATGTCCGTAGAGAGAAAAAATTTGAGGGAAGCCCTTAAAGAGCTGAGGGAGAAAACGCCTAAAAGGAACTTTAATCAATCAATAGAGCTCATCATAAACCTTCAGGATGTAGATTTGAAGAAGCCTGAAAACAGAATCCAGGAAACAATTGAGCTGCCGCATCCTTTAGGTAAGAAGGTAAGCGTATGCGTGTTTGCCTCAGGAGATGCTGCGCTTAGAGCGAGAAGAGCCGGGGCAGACATCGTTTTAGAGAGGGAGGAGATTGAAAGTTTAATGGGCGACAAGAAAAGGCAGAGGCAGATAGCGAACAAAGCGGATTCGTTCATAGCAACCGCGCCATTAATGCCAATAGTTGGCAGAGTATTTGGCGCAATCCTTGGACCTCGGGGTAAAATGCCAACGCCTATACCTCCAACAGCAAACATAGAGAGCGAAATTGAGAGACATAGGAAGCTGGTAAATGTTAGAGCCCGCGGGCAGCCGGTTCTGAGCTGCCGCGTAGGCACAGAAGACATGAGCGATGATGAGATAATCGATAATATCGATGCGGTTCTAAGGAGGATTGAGGGAAAACTTAAGAGGGGAATAAAAAATATTTCCTCAATCTATATTAAAGCAACCATGGGACCCCCAATAAAAGTCAGGATTAAGGAGGATTAAAATGCTGGTTCAGACGCGGCCAACTTTACTTGAGAAGTCGAAGAAAATCGATGAGATAAAGGCTTTGCTGAAAAAGTATCGCACGCTGGGAATAGCTAGCCTACATAAGGTTAGGGCAACGCAGCTGCAGGAGATAAGGAGGAAAATGGAGGAGATCGCCTACTTAAAAGTTTACAAGAACACTTTAGTTGAGAAGGCTCTTAGGGATCTCGGAGATGGGGATGGTGCGGAGAAACTTAAGGAGTTTATGCAGGGTTCAAATTTATATATATTCACGGATTACAATCCATTTAAACTCGCATTACTAATGGAGAAAAGCAAAGTGAAGGTTCCCGCAAAGGCTGGGGACATAGCGACTGAAGACATCGTTGTTCAAGCGGGGAACACGGGGCTTCCGCCTGGACCAATAATCAGCCAGCTAAACGCTGTTGGGATACCTACACGTATAGAAAGCGGAAGCGTTTGGGTCAGCAGGGAAACCGTTGTTGCAAAGAAGGGAACCGTGATAAATGAGAGCCTTGCATCTGTTCTCTCAAAGTTAGGGATCAAACCAATAGAGCTTGGTTTATCGCTTAAAGCCGCGTATGATGAGGGAGTCGTCCTAACGGAGAGCGATCTGAAACTGGATATCGAGGAGTATAAGAAAAATATCGGAGAAGCCTATGCTCAAGCCCTAAACCTGGCTGTAAATGCAGCCTATCCGACGCATGAAGCAATCGTTATATTGCTGCATAAAGCCATTTCTGAGGCGAGAAACCTCGCTGTAAACGCCGGCGTCTTCTTGCCGGAAACTCTGCCTGAACTAATGAGAAGAGCGCATCTTGAAGCCTTAGCTTTAGAGGCGAGGGTTCAATAGAAAGAGAGGCTGAATAGAAAATAGATGGGATCTACACTTTCTCCATCTCTAAACCCATAGCTTTTAAAAGTTTAATTAGCGGCTCCTTATCAGCGCCTCTTATCCCCTTCCAATCTAAAAGGACTTTTTCAACAGGCTCAACGGTTTTTATGACGCATTGTTTCAGCATATGCTCATCGAGGTTTGGCAGAGCATATTTCGGGATCATATGTCCGAAGGCTGCATTGCTCGTTAAGGCTATTCGAGTGAACTTCTCATTATAATGCTGCCCACCAATTCCTAAAATCGCTGGGTAGAAATCCCTGTTCATAGCCGCTGCCGCAGCGCCCCTTGCAACGGCTTCAGCAGCCCTAACATCGCGCCACTGCTCCTGAGAGCTGCCAAGCTCAACAAACATTGCTGGAATATCAAGGGATGGACCGTGATGCGTACATTCATATGAGACTTCATAGGGAAGATCCATTTCATCCCGAGCCCTCTTCATTTCAATAAGAGCGGTCTTCATCGCGCTTGCCGGCGCTATCGACACTTTCCTCGGAAGCCCTCCGAGAGCGGCTTCACCAATATTTCCGGGGACATGAACAGACAGCGTTGGGGTTCCGCTTCTACTACTATGTCTCGATATAAAAATGACCATCCTTAAATTCTCCGGATAAGGCAAGTTTTGAGTATTCACCGGCTCATCATTTGTAAACGCTAGCTTAGCCTCCTCAGAGTTTTCGATGACCGCTGAGTAAACGGGGTTACCGCAGAATTTCTCATCCGTCTCCTTGAAATTGAGCAGTTTTATGAGGCTTTTAGCTATATTTAACCCGGCTAGGTCAACTTTCGAGGCTAGGAAAAATATCATTAGGGAACACCATTATGACAGCGTAGAGGAGATGCTGCGCTCCAGCCGGCGAGGTTAAGCCTCAGCGAGCGTTTCAGTGCTCCTAACACCGTTTATGCTGTTTATCGCTGTAGTTGCGCTTCTAAGTTCCGCGTAATCCTTTACCTCTAGGAAGACAACTATGTCAAATCTGCCATAGGTGGGATAGGCTTTCCTAACGCCTTCAATCTTCCTTACGGAGTTAAGAATAGACTCAATTTTTGTTGGAACAACTTTCAAGAGGACGCATGCATTTAACATGAAATATCCCCCTCCTTGAACCTAATACTCCACTTCTATAAGGGTTTCGGTGAAAACCACACCGCTCAGCCTGCTTATCTTGAGAACCGCTGAACCCAGCTCCCTCATATCTGCGGCTTCAACCTCAGCTACAACGTCGTATCTTCCCAGAACAGGAAAGGCCTTCTTAACGCTCTTCACTTGGCTTAACGCTTTAACCACATCCTCAAATTTTCCGTGTTCAGTTCTAATTAAGACGCATGCTGAAACCAAGATTATCCCCATAACATTTTAGGTGAAAGCCAATAAATATATTTTGGCTCAAGGGAGGCGATATATTTAAATAAAAAAGTGTTCTTTCCTTGTTATTTGCGGAAACCCCTTACAGAGGGCTTAGCTGAAATGTCAACTGGATTCAAACATATCGTCCGCATAATAGATAAAGACATTGATGGGATGAAGAACGTAGTGGACGCTCTAAGCGATATTAAAGGCGTAGGTATGAGGCTCGCACATATAATTGCGGGGAAAGCCGGAGTTTCGCCTGAAATGAGAGTTGGCTACTTAACCGATGAGAAGATTGAGGAAATTGAAGAAATTATTAGGAACCTCCCAGATTATGGTGTTCCAAGCTGGCTTCTCAACCGCCGTCGGGATATAGAGTCCGGGAAAGATTTACATTTAATCTCTTCAGATATCGATCTGCAAGTTAAAGCCGACATAGAGAGATTAAAGAGCATATGGTGCTGGCGCGGCTACCGCCATGCTTATGGGCTTAAGGTTCGCGGGCAAAGAACCAAAACCACTGGAAGAGCAGGTAAAACCGTGGGTGTATCGAAATCTAAAGCCAAAAGGTGACAGCTATGGGAGACCCTAAGAAGCCTAAGAAAAAATATGAAACCCCTCGATTCCCATGGAGAAGCGACATTCTCCAAAGCGAGCTGATGCTACTTGGGCAGTATGGTTTAAGGAATAAACGTGAACTTTGGCGCCATAAAACAATGCTTTCAAACTTCAGAAGCACGGCGAGATCCCTAATAAGCATGCCGATTGAGAAGAGAGCTAAGCTTGAAGCGGAGCTTTTGGGAAGACTTAAGCGTTTAGGATTCCTGCCTGA
Source organism: uncultured Candidatus Bathyarchaeia archaeon (assembly GCA_964411115.1). Taxonomy (GTDB): domain Archaea; phylum Thermoproteota; class Bathyarchaeia; order Bathyarchaeales; family DTEX01; genus DTEX01. Next base: position 8,348 of record CAYPJR010000005.1, read on the forward strand.
GAACGCTGTATTAGACGATGTTCTAGACATGACCGTTGAGGATATTCTTGAGAGAAGATTACAGACAATAGTTTTCAGAAAGGGATTAGCCAAAACTCCCAATCAAGCCCGTCAGCTAATAGTTCACGGGCACATAGCCGTAAACGGCAGGGTTATTTATTCCCCCAGCTACATTGTAAGCAGGGAGGAGGAGAATAGCGTAACGTACTCGTCTATAAGCCCCTTCAGCAACCCAGAGCATCCATTAAGGCTAATTATAGAAGCATCATCTAAATCCGGCGGAGGTGAGGGATGAATTGAGCAGCAGGAAAGAGGAGAAGTGGGGGGTAGCCCACATATACAGCTCCTACAATAATACAATAGTTCATATAACCGACCTTTCAGGGGCGGAGACAATAGCAAGGGCATCCGGCGGAATGTTCGTTAAAGCCGACAGGCAGGAGTCATCGCCATACGCCGCTATGAGGGCAGCCGCCTACGCGGCTAGCGTGGCAAAAGATAAGGGAATAACCGCCATACACATAAAGGTTCGTGCACCAGGAGGTTCAGGGCCGAGAACCCCTGGTCCTGGAGCCCAAGCAGCCATAAGGGCTTTGGCCAGGGCGGGCTTCAAGATGATTGGGCGTATAGAGGAGGTTACGCCCATACCGCACGATGGCACTAGACGTAAGGGTGGGCGTAGAGGTAGAAGAGTCTAGCCCTAATAAGGTAAGCGTGGAAAAGAAATATTGAAATATTCCTCTTCACTCTCTATGAGAAAACGTTCATCGCTTCATAGAGGATTAAATCATGCGTGTAAATCTGCTTGAGAAAAATGATTTAACTATGCGCTTCATAGTTGAGGGAATAAACGCTCCCTTAGCGAACACGATTAGGAGAATAATCCTCTCAGAAGTTCCCACGATGGCTATGGATGACATAATAATATATGAGAATTCATCCGTTCTCCACGATGAAATCCTCGCTTTAAGATTGGGCTTAATCCCCCTTAAAACAGATTTAGATTCATATAATCTTCCGGAGAAATGTATCTGCAAAAGCGATCTCGGATGCAGCCGCTGCAGAACAATATTGACGCTCAATGTGGAAGCGGATAGCGGAACCCGCACAGTCTATTCCAGCGACTTAATTCCTGAGGATCCAAGGGTGAAGCCTGTAAGCGATAAAATCCCAATAGTTAAGTTGGCAAGCGGGCAGAAGATAAGGCTTGAAGCATACGCAAAGCTTGGCAGGGGGAAAGATCATGCCAAATGGCAGCCTGTCTCATCCTGCGTATATAGATATGTGCCGATACTTAAAATAGATAATTCAAGATGCGATGCTTGCGGGAAATGCGTTGAGATATGCCCCAGGAGGGTTCTCGCTAAAGAAGGCAGCAGCATAAAAATAGTGAAGGAGATGGAATGCATATTATGCAATGACTGCGTGAGGGTTTGCGAGAAAAAGCCCCCTCCGATTCAGGTGAGCTGGGATGAGAATAAATTTATCTTTTACATTGAATCGACAGGAGCCTTACCTGTTGAACGAATAATATTTGAAGCGCTAAAGATTTATGAGGATAAATATTCCGAGTTTATAAGCCAGATTGAGGGTTTATTAAATGAGCTTAAAAAATCTTAAAACCACCAATCCTGAGCTCAGGAGGCTAATACGTCTCCTAAGAAAAGCCGCTAAAGAGAATGAAGCCAGCATATGGAGAGCCGTGGCTGAAAGCCTAGCGAAGCCTAGAAGGAAACGTATAGCCGTTAATGTAAGTCGCATAAACCGTTATACAGCAGATGATGATGAAGTCGTCGTTCCCGGCAAGGTTTTAGGGGCCGGTTTAATAACCCATCCAGTTAAGGTTGCAGCCCTCGACTTTTCAGATCAGGCCCGCCGGAAAATAATTAGGGCGAAAGGGAAATGTTTATCCATACCTGAACTAATAAAGGCGAACCCTAAAGGCTCCAACGTTAAAATAATCGGGTGATTCACGAATGAATGCAATCAATAGCGATAAAACAACCATAATTGATGCTAAGGGCTTAATCCTTGGAAGAATGGCTAGCGTAGTTGCTAAAAGACTTCTCAACGGCGAAAAAATCATTATAGTGAACGCTGAAAACGCGGTGATATCGGGTAAAAGGCTCAGCGTAATTCGGGAGAAACATGAGTTTCTCCAGGTTGGGCATCCGAAAAAGGGCCCCATCCACCCTAGGAGGTCCGACAACATCGTCAAAAAAGTTATACGCGGCATGCTGCCATATAAGACACCGCGTGGAAGGGAGGCGCTTAAAAGGTTGAGGGTGCATATAGGTGTGCCCGAGGAATTTAAGGGTAAAGAAATGGAAACAATTCCTGAAGCAGACGTTAGCAGATTAAGGGGCCGTTACATAACCGTTTCCGAATTGGCTCAAGCCATTAAGGGATAGGATAGGTGAACCATCATGTCAAGCTCAACGGCGAAAAAGGTTCTGGTTGTAAGTGGAAAACGGAAAACCGCGATTGCAAAGGCTATTGTGAAAACTGGGATGGGAAGGATACGCATAAATAATGTGCCGCTTGAGATATATGAGCCTGAGATTGCGCGCTTAAAAATTCTTGAGCCCCTAATTGCTGCTGGAAACGAGGTCTGGAAGAATATAGATATAAATGTTAAGGTAAGAGGCGGCGGATTCATGGGTCAAGCTGAAGCGGCAAGAATGGCGATCGCCAGGGCTCTGGTTAAATGGACAAAAAGCGCCCATATAAAATCAGTATTCCTGAACCTTGACAGAACCCTAATATCTGGAGATCCAAGAAGGAGCGAACCTAAAAAGTTCGGCGGACCCGGCGCCAGAGCCAGAGACCAGAAGAGTTATAGGTGAAAACCACCCTACTTTTTGGAAGGATTGAGAATATGATAATTCCGGTGAGATGCTTCACATGCGGTAAGCTCATAGGCGACAAATGGGAGGAGTTCGCTAGAAGAGTGAAGAGCGGCGAGAACCCAGATAAGATCCTTGATAGTTTGGGTTTAATCCGCTACTGCTGCCGCCGAATGCTTCTATCACATGTTGAGGTAATAGATGACATCATAAAATTTTATGAAAAGAGGGAGGAAAAAGAGGAGGAAGAGTGATGTCAACCGTAATTGAGGATGTAAGAGCGAGAAAGATCTTTAACAGCAGGGGAGAAGCAACCATAGAGGTTGAAATAACAACAACAGATGGTTTTGGAATGGCCTCCGCGCCCAGCGGGGCAAGTAAAGGGAAAGCTGAAGCCGTAGCTTTCCCGCCCGGCGGCGTTGATGAAGCAATAAGGAAGGTTGAGGAGCTGATAGCGCCTGAACTTATAGGGTTAAATGCTGATGAGCAGGAGGAGATCGATCATATCCTTCATGAACTTGACGGAACAAAGAACTTCATGAAGATTGGTGGAAACACAGCTTACGCCGTTTCCTTAGCCGCAGCTGATGCTGCAGCAAACTCGTACGGTATGCCGCTCTTCCAATATTTGGGCGGATACTTAGCGTGCAGCATGCCTTATCCGCTTGGAAATGTTCTCGGCGGCGGTAAACATGCTCTGGGTAAGGTTCCGGACATACAGGAATTTCTAGTTTTACCCATTGGCGCACCAAACTTTATCGCTGCCGCTGAAGCGAACGCTAAAATTCATAGGAGAATTAGGGATCTGCTGATCAAGGTTGACCCATACTTTACTGGCGGAAGGGGAGATGAAGGAGCCTGGGCGCCGAACATATCTAATGAGGCGGCGCTTGAAGTTGTTTCCAAAGCCTGCGAGGAAGTCTCTAATGAAGTTGGCTTTGAATGTAGAGTCGGCTTAGATGTTGCCTCCTCATCGCTTTGGGACCCGAGCGACCAACGCTATTTATATGCAAATGAGGGCGTTAAAAGGGATCCAGGCGAGCAGCTTGAATATATTCTAGGCTTAATTAAGAAATATAATCTCATCTATGTTGAGGATCCATTCCATGAGGATGATTTCGAAAGCTTCAGCGAGTTAACATCTAAGGTTAAGGGTTGCCTAATATGCGGCGATGACCTTTTCGTCACAAACGAAGAGCGCCTAAGCATGGGCATATCTAAAAGGGCTGGAAACGCGATAATTATTAAAATGAACCAGGTTGGAACATTAACGGACACATGGAAGACAACCAGGTTGGCTAAGGAAAGCGGATACGTGCCAGTGGTGTCCCATAGATCCGGCGAAACAACATCATTCCACATAGCGCACTTAGCCGTGGGATTCAGCTGCCCAATAATAAAGACCGGCGTGGTTGGAGGGGAGCGCATAGCGAAAATTAATGAGCTCATATACATCGAGGAGATTCTGGGTGAAAGGGCGAGAATGGCTAAAATAAGATTCTAGGGAGGGAAGGGAGAAACGTCCTTTAAGGAGAGAACCGACAGCGAAGCTGGCGCAGCAACCGAGACGCTGCTTTTATCACATGACGTATTGCTTTCAGCCGGAGTGCATATTGGAACAAAAATTAAGACTAAGGATATGGAGCCATTCATATATAAGGTTAGGGGCGACGGGCTCTTTGTTCTAGACATAAAGAAGATCGATGAGCGGATAAGGATTGCGGCTAAATTCCTCAGCAGGTTCGACCCGCCTAAGGTTGCCGCCGCAGCCGTGAGATTATACGCTAGGGAACCCGTTGCAAAGTTCTGCGAGGTAACGAGGGCGACGCCGGTGATAGGGCGTTTCATCCCTGGTTTACTTTTAAATCCGCTTTATCCCGGCAGGATCGAACCTGACGTTATACTTGTTTCAGATCCAAGAGCTGATGCTCAAGCCGTTAAAGAGGCGACAAGCGTAGGCATACCGGTTGTAGCCCTATGCAGCACAGATAACGATTTCACAAATGTTGATTTAGTCATACCGACAAATAATAAGGGCAGGAGGGCACTTGCCGTAATATATTGGCTCTTAGCCAGACAGGTACTACGCGAAAGAAATGAAATCCCGCCTGACGGTGAACTTAAAGTCTCCATAGATGATTTTGAGGTTAAGCTCGCCGAGAGAACGCAGCAGCAAGAAGAATAAAGCAATAAAACCCGCTTAGATGCTCACTCCATTATTTCCGTTACATGTATTTTTAGGCTAATATTTTATATTCTCCTTTTAAGAATACTTTACTTAGTTGATTTATTAGGGAGGAAAATAATGCTGCCAAGCAGAGTTAGGTATCCGAGGTACGCTGGGAGCTTCTACGCCGGCTCAAAAGAGTCTTTAAGAAGACAAATAGAGGAATGCTTCACCCATAAGTTTGGCCCGGGCAAGCTTCCGGAGGTTCAGGAGGCCGGCCCGCGGAGAATAATCGGCCTCATCTGCCCCCACGCTGGATACATGTACTCCGGACCGGTCGCCGCTAACGCTTACTATCAGCTTGCTAGGGATGGACGTGTCGACGTATTTGTGATTTTAGGTCCGAACCATCAGGGCATTGGAAGCGGGGTTGCAATTATGGACCGCGGCGTTTGGCGCACACCGCTGGGCGATAGTGAGGTAGATGGCGACGTTGCCAGAGAGGTTCTCCGCTGCTCAGACATAATTGATGTCGATGAGACCGCTCATACATATGAGCATTCAATAGAGGTTCAGATACCCTTCCTCCAGTACATTTACGGATCCTTTAAGTTTGTTCCAATATGCTTTTTAATGCAGGACCTTGAAACTGCCCGCGAGGTCGGTGAGGCGCTGGCTGAATCCCTTAAAGGTAGGAATGCCGTTATAATAGCCTCATCCGACATGACCCATTATGAGCCTCATAGAAGGGCGAGCGAGAAGGATAGGGCGGCTATAAACGCAATATTACAATTTGACGAGGAGCTCTTCTACTCAACCTTGGAGTCGCTTAATGTAACAGCCTGCGGCTATGGTCCCATAGCAGCGCTCATAGTTGCATCTAAAAAGCTAGGCTCCAAGAAAGCTGAGCTTCTAAGCTATAGGACAAGCGGAGATGTAACCGGAGACATGTCGGCTGTTGTCGGCTACGCGGCTATAGCTGTGACCAGATGATGGGCTGATTAATGCCTGCTTAAAAATTTTAGTGCGGAGCGCCCTTCCGGTTGATGCTGCAATCTAGGGCTTCAGCGCCCGCTAAAATCATACTGTTCGGCGAACACTTCGTTGTTTACGATAAGCCAGCGATAGTTATAGCTATCAATAGAAGGGCTTATGTAACAGCCAAACCTAGAGCGGATGGAGAGATCCTCATTAAATCTGAAAATATGGAGGTTTCAGGAATATTCTCATCAGACGGAAAATATCAACCTATCGAGGGTGGATTAGCCGCTGAGCGTAAGCTTAAGCCAATATACGCTATTGCAATCAGCCTCCTATCCATGTCGGGTGAGAAGGTAGGATTCGAGATCCATGTGGATTCAAGGATTCCGGTTGCTGCTGGATTAGGCTCATCAGCCGCTGTTGCCGTTGCGTCAGCTGCGGCTTTAGGAAGACTCTTAGAGGTCGACCTCAGCAAGGAGGAGATTTTCAGGTTGGCTTTCGAATCTGAAAAGATTGTTCATGGAAACCCCTCAGGTGTTGATCCCGCAATATCAACATACGGCGGCATCCTAGCGTATCGTAGAAGCATGGGAATAGAACGGCTGAACGTAGATGCAGATATACCGCTTGTTGTCGGCGACACTGGAATTGAGCGTGTCACCGGTGAAATGGTCTCCCGGGTGAGCAAAATGAGAGAGCGATACCCATCAATAATTGATAGGATTATGGATGCCGGCGGAAACATAGCTGCCCTAGGGGTTAATGCATTAAAAAGCGGGGATCTAGAAACTCTAGGGGAGTTGATGAACATCAATCATGCGTTGCTATATGCCATCGGCGTCTCGAGCGATGAGATTGAGAGGCTTGTTCATGCGGCGAGGAGGGCTGGAGCATTAGGCGCCAAGCTGACTGGTGCAGGAGGAGGGGGCTGCATCATCGCCTTATCTAGACGCTTAAATCTCGATAGGATTGCAGAGGCCATCAGGCATGCCGGCGGCGAAGCCTTCATCACAGAGATGAGCTTGGAGGGTGTGAGAATTGAAGAGTAAACCCATAATGCTTAAGCTAGGCGGTTCAGTTGTAACCGTTAAGGATAGGTTTTTAACGCCGAACATCGAGGCGATCAATAGGTTAGCCAGAGAGATAGCGGACTCCAGAGTTCAGCGTATAGTGATAGTTCACGGAGGCGGAAGCTATGGGCATCCGTTAGCCGCAAAATATAGGATTGCTGAGGGTCACTTTGGGGAAAAGCATCAGTTAATAGGTTTCTCCGAAACCCATAATGCCATGGTATCATTAAACAGGATCATCGTTAAAGCATTAATAGATAGGGGGCTTCCAGCCTTCAGCATATCGCCCTCCTCATTCATAATGACCAGGCATGGGAGAATATGCGACCCCCCTTTGGAAGTATTGAAATACGCCATCAACATGGGTTTCATGCCGGTTTCATACGGCGACACAGTTCTTGATCATGAGAGGGGCTTCGCAATACTCTCAGGAGACCAGCTAATCTCATTTTTAGCGGTTAAATTAGGCGCTGAAAAAGTAATTGTCGGCGTGGATGTAGATGGACTCTACACTTCCGATCCAAAAATTAACCCGTCGGCTCAGTTCATTGAGAATGTTACTCTTGAGGATCTTAAAGGGCTCGCCAGCGGGGTCGGCGGCTCCAGATCCATCGATGTAACCGGAGGGATGATGGGAAAAATTTTTGAGTTAACTTTACCAGTTATGAACGGTATTGAAGTAATGATTGTGAACGCGCTGAAACCCGGCAATATTTGTAGGGCATTATCCGGGGAAAATGTTAAGGGAACAAAAATCGTTAAGGGGTGAAGATAAATCGACAAGATAAAAAGTAGAAAGGAGGATCATTTAAGAATCTGCCTAGAAAAGAATGTTGAGGCGAAGGGGAAATCAGCAGGCTTTGAGGAGGTCTTCCTGATACATCAGGCGCTGCCGGAGCTAAATCTGAGCGATGTAAAAACCGAGACGGTTTTCCTCAACCACAGGTTCTCAGCTCCAATAATAGTTGAGGGCATGACCGGCGGAACATCTAGGGCTCTTGAAATAAACTCTGCAATAGCTCAGGCTGTTGAGGATCTAGGGTTAGGCATGGGTGTTGGAAGCCAAAGGGCAGCCTTAGAAAATCCGGAGATAGAAAAAACATTCGCAGCTGTTAGGGATAAAGCCCCAAATGCTTTCATAATATCGAACATCGGCGGCCCCCAGATTGCGGGGGGATGCAGCATTGATAAGATAATTAGAGCTGTCGAAATGATTAATGCTGACGCCATAGCGGTACATTTAAACCCTCTCCAGGAGGTAATTCAGCCAGAGGGAGAAAAAATCTATTCAGGAGTCATAGATAACATAAGAAAGATTGTGGAGAAGCTGGATGTTCCGGTAATCGTTAAGGAGACAGGTGCGGGGATATCGGCTGAAGCGGCGAGGAAGCTAAAGGAAGCTGGGGTTGCATGCATAGACGTCGCCGGGGCGGGTGGAACAAGCTGGGCTGCTGTTGAATATTATAGGGCTTTGGAGCAGGGGGACTCTTCCGGACAGGAGTTAGGCTTACTGCTCTGGGATTGGGGGATCCCAACCGTCATCAGCCTAGTTGAAGTTGTCCAGTCAGTTGAATTGCCAGTTATAGCGTCAGGCGGCTTAAGATCCGGATTGGACATAGCGAAGGCCATAGCCCTAGGCGCATCGATGGCCGGGTTGGCCCGTCCAATACTTATATCCGCATCTAGAGGCTACGAGGATGTTAAGAGGAACCTATGCTCGCTCATAAATCATCTGAGGAACATTATGTTCCTTGTCGGGGCTGCCTCAATAGAAGAGTTAAGGGAGGCGCCTCTCGTAATATTGGGCAGAACCGCTGAGTGGCTTAAAGCCAGAGGCTTCAATCTGGAAATTTACGCTAGGAGGAAACCTAAAAATGAGCGGAGATAATGTGGAGGAAATTCTTGAAAAATATGCTAAGCTGGTAGATGAACGCATCGAAAAATATATACCGAGAAGATTTACAGATAAATCCTTACTCTTCGAAATTGTGCCGCCGAAATATCGATTGGATCTAGAGGCTATAAACAGGTCTCTAAGCGAGCCTCTATGGGAATTTTTAGATAGAGGCGGCAAAAGATGGAGACCCGCGCTTCTTCTGCTCATATATGAGGCTTTAGGCGGAGAACCCCTAGAGGCCCTAGATTTCGCCGTAATACCCGAAGTCATTCATAATGGAACCTTAATAGCCGATGATATTGAGGACTCATCTGAAATGAGAAGGGGTAAACCATGCACATATAAAATATTCGGCATAGATGTAGCCATAAACCTCTCGCAAGCAATGTATTTTCTACCCATGATTATTCTCAGCGAGAAAAGGGACGTTATCCCCCAGGATAGGGCCAGGCGGATATATGAGGTATATGTCCAGGAGATGATAAATTTAAGCCTTGGACAGGCAATAGACATAGCGTGGCATAAAGGGTTGGTTCCAGCGGACAAAATTGTTGAGGAAAATTATCTTCAAATGTGCGCCTATAAAACAGGGACTCTTGCGAGGATGGCCGCTAAGATAGCCGCAATATTGGCCGGTGCCAGCGAAGATGCGGTTGAGAAAATAGGTAGATTCGCTGAGTCAATCGGGGTTGCGTTCCAAATACAGGATGACATATTGGACATCGCCGGTGAGGATTTCGCTAAGGGTAAGGGCGGGCTTGGAATGGACATAACTGAGGGCAAACTAACCCTGATGGTTATACATACTCTCCGGAATGCCGTCAGAGAGGATAGGGAGGAAATGCTAAGGATAATTGGCATGCACACAAGGGATGAGAACCTTAAGAGGAGAGCTATAGAAATAATGAAGAAATATGGCTCCATCGAATATGCGAGGATGACTGCGGCGAGGATAGTTGAAGAAAGCTGGAGGGAGATTGAGAAGATACTGCCGCCATCAGAGGCGAAGGAGAAGATTAAGATGCTTGCCGAATATTTAATACAAAGAAAGATTTAATGCACCTAAACCTTTAATCTCCTGAAGAGGCGCTGCTACTTGAGCATCCCAATAAATAGCCTAGATTCCATTAGGGAAGATATACGGAGATTAGCCCTAATAAACGCTGTATCCCATGATGGTAAGGCGCAGAGCAAACCTGTTTTAGGTAAACTTTTAGGTGAGAAACCTGGGCTTAAAAGCGTAATTAAAGAAGTCATCAGACTAGTGGATGAGATAGTTGAAGAGGTTAATAGAATCCCCCTTGATGAGCAGATGAGGATAGTTAGGAATTCATGGCCTGAAGCGCTTACGAAGGAGAGGGACAGGGGAAAAGCTGAAGAAAAAGTTCTTCCGCCATTGCCGAACGTTGAGAAGTATGAGCGTGTTGTGACGCGCTTCGCACCCAACCCTGACTGCGTATTACATTTAGGCTCAGCCCGGGCGATAATCTTGAGCCATGAATATGCAAGGATATATCGCGGAAAGTTCATACTGAGATTTGAGGATACAGATCCGAGGCTGAAGAAGTCATCGCTGCAATTCATGGACCTAATCAGGGAGGATCTTGAATGGTTGGGCTGCCATCCGGATGAGGAGTATATCCAGAGCGATAGAATCGAAATATATTATGATTATGCGGAGAAAATGCTTAATGATGGACATGCCTATGTCTGCACATGCTCCCCTGAGGAATTCCGCAAGAGAATTAGGATAGGCGAACCCTGCCACTGCCGAAACCTTAAACCCGAGGAGAACCTAAGCCGCTGGGAGGCAATGTTAAGCGGGCTCTACGATGAGGGGGAGGCTGTGATGCGGATAAAAACAGATTTAAATCATCCAAACCCGGCTGTTAGGGATTGGCCAGCCTTCAGAATAATAGATGCAAAAAAGCATCCGCATCCGAGGGTTGGCTCAAAATATAGGGTTTGGCCGCTCTACAATTTCGCATGCGGCTTAGACGACCACCTAATCGGCGTAACACATATTATACGTGGAAAGGAGCATCTCACCAACCAGGAAAGGCAGAAATATTTATATCGCCATCTTGGATGGGAGTATCCCGAAGCAATACATTATGGAAGACTTAAGATTGAAGGAGCCTCGCTCAGTAAATCTAAGATCCTACGCGGGGTTAGGGAGGGATTATACGCCGGTTGGGATGATCCTAGGCTGGCAACATTTCTAGCGTTAAAACGCAGGGGCATAAAGCCTGAAGCCATAAGGAGGCTCATACTTGAGATTGGCCCAAGACCGGCTGATATAACGCTGAGCTGGGAAAATCTCTACGCGTATAATAGGAAAATTATTGACCGCGAAGCCGACAGATACTTCTTCGTATGGGACCCTGTGAGGCTTATAGTCAAAAATGTTGGTAAAGATTTCACTGCGCAGATACCCTTACACCCAGACTATCCCGACAGGGGAAGACGGATCTTCCAGATTAAGCCGGTTAACAGCGAAGCGCATTTTCTAATATCCGGTCAAGATGCTAAGATGCTTAAGCCAAACGTCATAGTGCGCCTTATGGATCTATTCAACGTTAAGATTGAGAATATATGCGAAGACCACATAGTCTCAAGTTTCCACAGCGAAGCATATGGTGAAGCAAGGAAGATCGGCGCGCAGCTAATCCACTGGATTCCGGAGAGCGGGGGATTACCATGCGAAATTGTGATGCCGGATAACTCTGTGTTAAGCGGTTTAGTTGAGGATAACTTCAGAAATGTTTCTCCGGATAAAATTGTGCAGTTTGAACGCTTCGGCTTTGCCAGAATTGAAAGGGTTTGTGGAAAAATCGTAGCGGTCTTTACGCATAGATGAATTTCTAATGCAAAATCATTATATAAACGTCCAAGAATATTGTAATTTTGAATGTTGAAAAAAGGTTGTGGATGAGATGAAGATCGCCCTATGCGGCTATTTGGGATCAGGATGCACAGAGGTTGCTGAAATACTTTCCGGCAAATTCAATCTTGAAATAGTGAACACAAGCAGAATCCTTACAGCGATAAAGGATTTTGATGCCCTAAGCAGATCCGGCGAAGTCGATATAGACATGATTATAAAAAGCAAGCTTGAGGAAATTCTGAAGAGGGATAACATAATAGTTGAGGGCAGATCAGCCTTCTTCCTGCTTGACAGAAAAGATTTGATAAAGATTTTTCTGAACGCCTCGTTTGAGGAAAGGGTTAGGCATGTTGCCAGCAGAAGGGGGATACCGGTTGATGAGGCGAGGGATGATGTTGAAAGAAGCGATAGAGATCGAAATAGCATAGTTCAAAGATTCTTTAAAAAGGACTCCGTGGATCCGACAGATTTCGATTTCACAATAAAAACTAACATGAAAACGTTTGCTAAGATCGCGGATATAATTGCCGACGTCATTAAGGGATTCTCATCCATTCAACAGTACTAATATTTCCCTTTTTTCTCCAGAAGAGCTAATTAGGCGGGTTGGCATTTAATCACTGCGTGGGCGCTTGATGATCATTAATATTCCGTATGGTAAGGGCGCAGTTAACGTGGATTTGCCAGATGGTGATCTGCTGGCAATTTTAAGATCCACTGAGTTCGAACTGAGGAGCGATGAGGCTGAGGTTGTTAGGGGCTCGTTGAATGCGCCCATAGGGGATGAACCATTATCCTCAATTGCCTCCGGGAGAAGCGGGATAACAATTGTTGTAAGCGACTACACGCGGGCTACGCCAAATAAGATTTTGATACCGCCAATAATTGAGTCCCTTAAGAAAGCCGGCTGCAGAACAGACGAATTGAGAATCCTAGTTGCCTATGGGCTTCATAAACCAGCCGAAAAGGATGAACTTAAGGAGTTTCTAGGCGGGGAGATTGTTGATGAGGTTGAGGTTGTGAATCATGACGCTGAGGATGAGAGAAGCCTCGTTTATCTTGGTGAAACATCCTTTGAGACACCTGTTTACGTGAATAGGCTTGTGGTTGAATCGGATCTTGTTGTGCTCACCGGGCTGATTGAACCGCATTTCTTCGCTGGCTACAGCGGGGGGAGAAAAGCTATTCTGCCGGGCGTTGCGGGGGAAGAATCCATATTTCACAATCACAGCTTCAAAATGATTATGCATCCGCTTTCACGTTACGGCGTTCTAAGCGGAAACCCAATACATGAGGATATGGTTGAAGCTGCGAGGATGATTAAGCGGACATATTTAGTGAACGTTGTGATCGATAAGAACCATAGGATTGCCGGAGCATTCGCCGGAGACATTTTTAAGGCTCATCTCGAAGGCGTCAAATTTCTAGATAGACATGTGAGGGTTAAGTCTCCATCTAAGGCTGACATAGTGATAACAAGCAACGGCGGCTACCCGCTGGATAGAGATCTATATCAGGCTGTTAAGGGCATGGCAACAGGCGAATTAGTCGTTAGGGAGGGAGGCGTAATAGTGGTTTTCGCCGAATGCGTTGATGGAATAGGCAGAGGGCATGAAAACTTTTATCAGCTAATAGCTGAAGCGAAGAACCCGGAGGAAACATTGGAAGGAATAAGGCGGGAAGAACCGATTAAGGATCAGTGGGAGGCCCAAATATTAGCCAAGATACTGAGGAAGGCAAACGTTATTCTCGCAACAAAGAACATAGAGCATAGTTTAATTGAGGAGATGCATATGATTCCGGCTTCAAACCCTGAAGAAGCCATTGAAGAAGCATATCGCATTGCTGGCAGAAACCCCAAAGTTATCGCCGTGCCGGAGGGTCCCTACGTAATACCCGCTGTTGAAAACTAGGAGGAAAACCGTTTCTTAAGCTCAGCGTGTAGATGCCTCCACCAATTAATCTCAACAAATCCTTCTCAACAAATCCTCTGTGAACATGTAACGTGAAAGTTCAACCGTCAAACTATCGTTGATTGGGCATACTACTTTAGCGTACAAAACACATATACTTTAATGTACAAAAAAGTACATTAAAGTTTAAATATGTGCTTACATACTTATTTTTGCTAATTGGAGGTTCTCTTAATGAGGGATCATCTTTGGTCTCCAAAAGATTTCCAATCCGCATCTGAAAATTGTGAAGATCCGCAGTAAAGGCTCAACCATAGACTTCTTCACAAGAATATGTCAGAATAATGATTACGCGTATATCCTAGAGTCGCTTGAAGGCCCTGAAAAGCTTGCCGAATACTCCTTTATAGGCTTTGCCCCAAAAATTGTTGTGACCATAAAGAACGGAAAGGCCGAAGTTCAAAACCGAGCTGAAGATGACTTTTTAACCTTAAGCGTTAATGATCCGCTAGACTTGATTAAGGAGCTTATTGGACAAGCATATTCTTCACCTATCAGCTTTAGGCTGATAGGCGGAGCTGTAGGCTATATCTCCTACGATGCTGTACGCTATTGGGAGCGGCTTCCAGAAATCGCTATTGACGATTTAAATTTTCCAGATCTCGAGATGGGCATCTTTGACGACGGCATAGTTTTCAATCATAAAAGCGGGGAAGTCTTCTACTATTATTATGAAGAGAACCGCTTAGATGAGGTCTTAACCCTCACTGATGAAAACTACACAGCGGATCCTCTCTCCTATTCTAAGCCGAGAGCTAGCATGAAAAAAGAAGCATTTGAAAATATTGTGCATAGGGCGAAGAAGTACATCGTCTCAGGCGACATCTTCCAAGTGGTTCTATCAAAACGTTACAGCTTCGGCTTCCATGGAAGCCTTATACGCTTCTACAAAGCCCTCCGCAGAATCAACCCCTCACCATACATGTACTATCTTAAGATGGGATCCCGACAGATTATAGGCTCAAGCCCTGAAATGCTTGTAAGAGTGGAAAATGATGTTGTTGAAACCTTCCCCATAGCGGGAACTCGACCTCGCGTTAACTGCTCATTTAAAAATGAAGCCCTTAAACGGGAATTGCTGGCAGACCCGAAGGAACAAGCCGAACACGTTATGCTTGTGGATTTAGCCAGAAACGACGTGGGTAAAGTCGCCGAGTTCGGAACGGTCTCCGTTCCAGAGTACATGCAAATATATGAGTACAGTCATGTTCAGCATATAGTCTCAAGGGTTACGGGTAAGCTGCGGAAAGAATGCAGCTGCTATGATGCTTTGAGAGCCGTTTTTCCCGCCGGAACAGTCTCAGGAGCACCAAAAGTAAGAGCTATGGAGATCATTGAAGAATCTGAACCAACTCGGAGAGGGCCATATGCGGGAGCAGTGGGTTACTTTTCATATAATGGGAACGCAGATTTCGCCATAACCATACGGACCCTAATAGCCAAGGATTATGAAGGTTACATCCAAGCCGGCGCAGGCATCGTGGTGGATTCCATCCCTGAAAGAGAATGGTTCGAGACGGAGCATAAGGCATCCGCCCTGCTTGAGGCTTTGAAAGCGGCTTCGGAGGATGAAGCAACATGAAAGTTTTGGTCATTGACAACTATGACTCATTCGTTTACAATCTCGTCCAATACATCGGTGAACTTGGCGCCAAGCCAATAGTGTACCGAAATAATGAGTTAACCATTAAAGAAGCCTTAAATTTGAAGCCTGACAGGATAGTGATATCCCCGGGGCCGGGAACCCCTGAAGAAAGCCGCTACTTTGGCATTTGCAATCTCATTTTGAGATATATGAGCCCTAAGACGCCGACGCTAGGCGTCTGCCTCGGCCATCAGGGCATAGTCCATGCTTTCGGTGGAAGAATCATTCAGGCTAAAAGGCTGATGCATGGCAAAACTAGCCTAGTAAAGCATGATGGAGAAGGCATATTTAAAAACGTTAAAAATCCAATTCGCGCCGCAAGATATCATTCATTGACGGTAGACAAAACAGCTATACCGTTATGTCTGAAGATTACGGCTATATCTTTAGATGATGGTGAAGTTATGGGTGTACGCCATGTTCTTTACCCCATTGAAGGTGTTCAATTCCACCCGGAATCCATCCTAACCGAGGATGGTAGAAAGATTCTTGAAAACTTCCTTTATGGTGATGAAAGATGATAAGGGAAGCAATATGGAAACTGGTGGATGGACATAGTCTCACATATACGGAATCATTCAATGCTATGGAAGCGATAATGAGGGGCGAGGCAACCCCGGCCCAGATAGGAGCTTTTCTAGCAGCCCTCCGAATGAAAGGAGAGACAATAGAGGAGATCACATCCTTCGCTATGGTGATGAGACGGTTCTGTATTAGGATAAGCCCTAAGGTTAATGGCCGACTCATAGATACATGTGGAACCGGAGGAGACCATATAAAAACATTTAACGTGAGCACAACAGCCGCCTTCATAGTCGCGGGGGCAGGCATATCCGTTGCTAAGCATGGCAATCGCTCTGTCACAAGTAGAAGCGGCAGCGCCGATGCCCTAGAAAAGCTAGGCTTGAACCTGAACGTTGAACCTAAAAAAGTTGAGGAAGCCATAGAAAAAGTTGGTATAGGCTTCATTTTTGCCCCAGTCTTTCATCCAGCCATGAAGCATGCCGCCGGCCTTAGGAAAGAGCTCGGCATAAGAACGGTCTTCAATATTTTGGGCCCCTTATCTAATCCAGCCTTCGCTAACGCCCAAGTCATAGGCGTTTACGATTGTTCCTTGGTGGAAAAAATATCTGAGGTGCTTAGGGCGCTAGGCCTTGAGGAAGCTATGGTTGTCCATGGATTAGATGGGCTGGATGAGATATCAACAATTGGGAAAACCAGAATAGCTTGGCTGAAAAACGGCGAGATCAAAACTTTTGAAGCGTCACCTGAAGACTTTAGGGTTCGAAAAGCATCTCCAAATGAGATTATGGTAACAAGCTCTGAAGAAAGTGCCGAGTTAGTCTTCAAAATCCTCGCTGGACAATTAAGCGGTGATGACCCAAAAGTGGATATTGCTCTTGTGAATGCTGCAGCGGGCATAATGGTAGGCGGAAAAGCCGAGGACTTCAGTTATGCCATGGATCTCGCCAAAGAGTCTATTGAAAGCGGAGCCGCCTACGCTAAATTGAAGAATCTAGTCAAATTTTACGGGGGAAACGGCATAGAAAAGCTGGAGGAGCTGGAGACAAGATATGGCTGACTACCTCGACACCCTCGTCCAAGATGCTCTGAAAACCATAGAGTCAGGATACTATAGGCTGAAAACAGCCCTTTCTAGGCGGCAACTAAGCCTCAGGAAAGCCATACTCCGATGCGAACATACATCGATAATCGCTGAAATAAAGCCTTCATCGCCATCTAAGGGCAAACTTAGGCAGATCAGCAACCCACTTGAGGCTGCAGAAGCTATGCGTTTAGGCGGAGCTGTAGGCATATCCATTCTTACAGAGCCTAAACATTTTGAAGGTTCATTGGAAACATTAACTAATGTATGCAAGCATGCGGAGATCCCCATTTTAATGAAGGACATAGTTCTAGATCCGATTCAGCTGGAGGCAGCCCATAAAGCTGGAGCCCATGCTGTTCTGCTAATCTATCAAGTATTCAGCAGGGGATACGGCAAATCCTCCCTAAACGAGATGATTGGGAAAGCTCATAACCTAGGACTTGAAGTGCTCCTTGAAACCCATAGCAAGGAAGAGTTCCTCACCGCCCTTAAAACCGACGCAGACCTCATAGGAATTAATAATAGGGATTTGGCAACTCTAAAAGTTGACCTTAAGACCACCGAGTCCATTCTATCCAGCGTGAAACCGGGAGATAAAATAGTGGTCAGCGAGAGCGGCATCCAAACCCCCGAGGATATACGGCGCCTAAAATTTTTCGGCGCAAAGGCCTTCCTAGTGGGCTCCGCTATCATGGAGGCTGAAAACATCGAGGAGAAAGTTCGGGAGCTCGTGATGGCCCTATGAGAAGGGTGAAGGTTAAAATCTGCGGAATAACCCGCATGGAGGATTTAGAGGCGGCTTGCAGATTAGGCGCTGACGCAGTAGGTTTCGTTGTGGACGTTTCGAAGTCGCCTAGAAACCTATCCCCAGAGGCTGCTGAGAAATTGATGGATAAGGTGCCCATATTTGTTAAAAGCGTTCTTGTTACTGTTCTTGAAGATCTAGGCAGGGTTATCAGCCTTTATGAAAGGCTTAAACCTGACGTAATTCAGGTTCACGGCGGAACCCTAGAGAAGATTTCAGCTTTAAGGAGAGATCTTCCTGAAGCCCATTTGATTGGAGCTGTTTCGGTTAAATCTGAATCTGAAATCCAAACGGCTATGAAGCTCGTATCCTTTTTCGACGCTGTACTCGCGGACTCCTATTCTCCTGATAAATTTGGAGGCATAGGTGTAATCCATGACTGGAGCATAAGCAGCCGAATAAGGGAGGCTCTGTATCCCAAACCCTTAATATTGGCGGGTGGGCTGAATCCGGAAAACGTTAAAGAAGCCGTTAGAATCGTTAAACCCTATGCGGTTGATGTATCCACTGGAGTAGAGTCTCAGCCAGGATTGAAGGACCCTGAGAAGATTAAGGCATTCATAGAGGGGGCAAAATCCGTTTTAATTCAGGATTAATAGAGGAATAGCGGATGAAGGGTAGATTTGGAATATACGGCGGACAATACGTAAGCGAAATACTGATGCATGCCCTCATAGAGCTGGAGGAAGCATTTGAAAGAATCTACCCCAGCCAGGAGTTCCAAAGGGAACTCCAGGAACTGCTCAGAGACTACGCTGGAAGACCAACACCCCTATATTATGCCCGAAACTTCAGCAAACTCGTCGGCTTCAAAGTTTACCTTAAAAGGGAGGATCTTGTCTGCGGAGGCTCTCACAAGCTTAACAACGCCCTTGGGCAGGCGTTGCTGGCTAAAAAGATGGGTAAGAAGCGGCTAATCACAGAAACAGCTGCTGGACAACATGGACTCGCAACGGTTATGGCTGGCAATATATGCGGCTTAAAAACCGAAATCTTTATGGGTATAAAGGACATTCAGCGGCAGGCCTCCAACGTTAAGAAGATGAAGCTTCTAGGCGCCAAGATAAAGCCCGTAAAAACCGGCGCTGGAGTACTAAAGGATGCTGTTTCCGAAACCCTAAGGGAATGGGCTTCCTGCTCAAGGACAACGCATTATCTCATGGGCTCAACCGTTGGGCCGCATCCCTTCCCAACAATCGTGGCAACCTTCCAAAGCGTAATAGGCAGGGAGATTAAACAGCAAATCCTAGAAAAAGAGGGAAGGCTTCCAGACGCCATAGTAGCCTGCGGAAGCGGAGGAAGCAATGCCTTAGGAGCCTTCAAAGCGTTTATAGGCGAGGATGTCCGGCTATATTTTGTTGAGGGCGGCGGGGAAAGTTTAGGGGCGGAAAACAGTGCAGCCGCCTTCCAGCTTGGAAAACCAGGTGTTCTCCACGGAAGCCTAATGCAGGTTATGCAGGACCAGCATGGACAGATAAGGCCGTCGAAGACCAGGGCTGCAGGCTTAAACTATCCTGGGAGGGGACCTGAAATCTCCTATCTATGCGAGATCGGCAGGGTTAAGCCATGCTACGCCTTTGACAGCGAAGTTTTCGAGGCGGTTAGGGTTATGGCTAAGGCTGAGGGTCTTATTCCGGCTTTGGAAACAGCCCATGCCATAGCATATGTTCTAAACCATAGGAATGAATTCAGCCCTGACGATATAGTCGTAATAAATTATTCTGGAAGGGGTGATAAGGACATCGAAACAATCCTGAGGTATTTCTTTGGATCTTAAGGATCTATTCAGCATGCTTAGGGTGAGGGGGGAAGCCGCCCACATGGCTCACGTCTACTATGGAGATCCATGCGAAGATTTCTCCATAAAACTTATAGAAACCCTGGCTGAAAACGGCGCCGACATTATAGAGTTTGGGATCCCCTTCTCAGATCCTATAGCTGACGGCGTAACCTTCCAAGCGGCATGCGAAAGAGCTCTAAAAGCTGGCGTAACACCGGCTAAATGCCTAGAAGGCGTAAAAAGGCTTAGAGCGGGAGGATTAAAAGCGCCTATAGTAATGACGACATACTTTAATATTCCATGCGCTATGGGCCTTAAAAATTTCCTGGACAAAGTCAAGGAGGCTGGCGTAGAAGGCATTCTAATCCCCGACCTTCCCATTGAGGAGGCTGAGCCGCTGCTGCAGATGGCTCGGGAACGCAACATCTGCCCAATACTCCAGGTGGCGCCCACAACCTCAAGGGAAAGACTTAAGCGAATACTGGCAGAAGCATCGGGCTTCATATATCTCATAGGGCTTGAGGGCGTAACCGGTTCAAAGTTTAGAAACCAAAAGGTCACAGCTAGACTGATAAGAAAGGTTAGGGCTGAAACCAATCTTCCAATAATGGTTGGCTTCGGAATATCTAAGCGTGAACATGCCGAAGCCGTTGTTGCGGCTGGAGCGGACGGCGTAGTCGTAGGAAGCGCCTACACCCGAATATACGCAGCGAACTTAACAAACCCCTTCGAGAAACTGCCTGAAATAGCCCAGCTAGCCAAGGAAATAAAGCTCGGATGCATCAACAGATATCGCAGGTAAAATTGAAACTGCTTTATTTTTCAGGAAAAACGATATCTTTTTGAGCGGCTCCAAGGATCTCTGAGCATCCTTAGACTTCGTCCAACAGTCAACATTTTATTACTATCCATTTATTTCCATGCTTTTACGCTCCATTTTAGTGAAGCCTAGGTATGATTAAAAACAATGTTCCAGTATGGCTATCCATGAAGCCTTCAAGGCCTAGATGGAACGGTTAGTAATAAAATGTTAGCTATCCGGTAAAGGTGTTATCAACCTCTATATGAGGTTTAACCGTAATGTATATAGGGAAATTGTTTATAGTTTAGTGATAAACATGTGAGACTGAAACATATGTTGATGAGGTTGAGTGATGGATATGCCGAAACCGTTCTATGTTAAATTTGAGGTTCCGAGCGAGGTTGCGAACGCCACCTATGAAGCGGTGCAGATAGCCGCTAGAACAGGCAAAATACGTAAGGGAACGAACGAGACGACGAAGGCTGTTGAGAGGGGGATCGCTAAGCTGGTTGTAATAGCTGAGGATGTTGATCCGCCGGAGGTTGTTGCGCATCTCCCGCTGCTCTGCGATGAACGTAAAATACCGTACGCATATGTTCCAAGCAAAGCTAAGCTGGGTTCAGCGGCCGGAATTGAGGTTCCAGCAGCATCAGTATGCATAGTTGAGGCTGGCGAAGCCGCCGACCTTGTTAAGGAAATCATAACTAGGATCCAGAAGATTAAGGGAGGCTGACCGGTTTGAGCCGGAGGGAGGCTAAGGAATCTAGGGAGGAAAAAGTCTCAGAAGAGGGCGCTCCAACACCAGCTGAGGTGATTCAGGTGATAGGGCGAACCGGGGTGACAGGCGAGATAGAGCAGGTTAGGGTTCGAGTCCTTGAGGGCCCGGATAAAGGCCGAATAATAACTAGGAACGTTAAGGGACCCGTCAGATTAGGCGACATATTAATGCTGAGGGAGACTGAGAGGGAGGCTAGGAAAATAAAGTAGAGAAAGGGGAAGCCGCTGACATGCGATTAAAGATTTCGGGGGATTTGAGAGCAAATGCCTAAACCTCGCCGCTGCTCCTTTTGCGGGCATGAGTTTAATCAGGGAACAGGAATAATGTATGTGAATAATGATGGGACCATACTCTGGTTCTGCTCAGGTAAATGTAGAAAAAACTTTCTGGTATTGGGACGCGACCCGCGGAAGCTGAAGTGGACAGCGTACTATGGGCGGGAGGAGAGGGCTGGAAGGGAAAAGGCATCAGCGTCCAGCGCTTAATCGCTCGTATTTAAGGGCTTCATTTTAGAAGAGAGGCGGCACGAAAACCGTTAGAACCGTGTATGGTTCAATAACTTTAACTATGCTGTGCTTTACACCTTTAGGAACATAGACGAATGTTCCTTCACGTACTTCTTTCTCACCTAAGCCCTCAATGAACATTATGATTTTGCCCTTTATGCAGTATTCTATTTGATCACATTCATCATGTGCATGCAGATCGAGCTTCATGTTTTCATTAAGCATGCTGAGCCTAACGCTGGCCGTCGGCGTATCGCTCTTAGAGAGAAGGATCTTCGCTGTAAAAGGACCGCTGCTAGTAGGGGTTATCTCCTCTTCATATTTAATTAGGGGCTTCAAGCATCCACCTCCTATGGCATGTTATCCTTCTAAATATTAGGGTAAACTAGATAATGTTTTCGGTCTCCACTGTTTATAGAAAGGGTTTTTGTATCGTGGGCGCCCTGTGTTCCACGTAACTAACACCCAACCTCACAGACGAGCAGGCTTCGCTCCCCTCCGCTGGGCTCTCTCATACGTGGAATTTTTGCGCCCACGCCCGCCGTGTCCCGCATCTGGGTAAACTCTCCCTCATATATGGATGAGTGAACATCCATGTTGGTTGAGTCCGTCTCTGCGGGCCCCAGCCTGTTAGGCCAGGGTTCCGGCGGGATTAAGGCTCCTAAATCATCGCCAGAAAAAAGAAAATGATTAAAAATAAATAAACTTTGCTCTGCATTATGATCATTCATGTTGAACGCGTAAAGGCGATTACTGTTTAAGACGCTGCCATACTTTATCCAGATCAACCTCGAATGCTGCAGCCGGGTTTTCCAGATTCCAGTTTTGGAGTACCTGCGGATGTATCTCGCCTATTAACCCCGCTTCATTTCCCTCAACAATTATTTTTCCAACTCGTCCCTCGATGAAGCTCCCGTGGCTTGTCTCTTCTAGGCTGTATTCCAACTCGAGGTTGGCGAACAAAGCGTCGAGGGCGGATTTAGCCTCCGAGAAGCATGCGCCTGAATGTATTGTTACGCATGCCAGCTTTTCTATATCCCTCGTCCTATTTGTTTGTTTTTCATCATACACAACGCAGTAGCCAACCTCAAAAATCCTCTGAGGATACTCAACATGCGTGTTACGGCTTAGAAACTCCATTAGGTTCGGAAGCAGCCAGCTTCTGAGACACGTCATCGATGAAACCTTAGGGTTCGCAAGCTCAACAACCTTCCCCCGCGGCACATTCATCCTTTCAAATAGGGTTTCCGGATTGCTTAATGTGAACGTTAGAACCTCCTGATAGCCTAAGCCGACCATGATTTCCCTAACCAGGTTGCGGAGTGAGGTTTCCCAATGTAGACCTCCGACGGTGGATATCTGCGGCCATCTCGGCTGGATCTTGTTTAAATCGTAGGCTATGGCTATATCCTCAACTATGTCGATTGGATGCATTATGTCTGGACGGTAGCAGGGTATCTCAACGATGATTACGTCTTCATTTATGATTTTCGAAACGCCGTATCTTGATCTTTCAAGGAGATCAATTATTTCCCCAAGGCTTAGATGTAAACCTATGATTTTCCGAACATATTGGATATTTAGCTCCATCTTCTCATTCTCAAGATTTGGGGTTCTAACGCATCCAAGATCCCCATATGGGTAATGGATTTCAACAGGGTGGATTTCGCCTCCCCGATCGGCCAGCGCAAGAACCATATTTGTCAACGTGTACAGCACGGTGCTGTAAACTGTCCCTGTTACCTCAACAAGGACGTTTCTCGTTTTAACCGTTAATCTACCTAGATCGTTTGAGTTTATTATCGGCGGGAAGGATAGAACCTTATCTTTCGATTCCATCAGGATTGGCCAAACATCGTATGGTTTAACTATATGCCCATACATTAAGCCCTTAGGATGCAAATTGAGGATCTCCCTTAAAGTTAGCTCCTCACTAAAGCCTAATGGAACAAACCTTATCTCATCAGGTTTAGAAACCGTGTAGCGCAGTGGAGGAGTTATTAAGTCGAAATCGTAAAGCCCAATTGATGTTCTGCGTCTACCGCGCCCATATGTTTGATCCATCTTATCCTGGAAGCGCATTATATGACGTATGGCGGCGTCGCTTAGCTTAACGCCTTTAACAACTGCGCATGCAATGTAGGGGCGTATATTTTTTAATCGCTGATCAACCAGGACTTCAACGCTTGGTTCACCTAACAGCCTATAGGGTTTAAGCCCCCTCTCCACGCCGAATATTCCTCTTAGGGCCCGAGCTATGCCTTCAACCCCCCATATATCGGCTCGGTTGCTGTCCTTAATGTCTATGTGGATCTCCTTCTCATCGGCGTATTTCACCTCGCCCTTTATGAAGGAGAAAACCTCGTTTAGCTCCTCCGGATCCTTCGGCAGATTTAAGCCTAAGAGCGATTCTAAGTCTTCACGTTCAACCTCAATTGTCGGCATACTATATCATCCCCTTACGTCTAAGCCAGTCTAAATCCTGAGTGAACAGGTAGCGTATATCGTTGATCCCGGCTTTCATCATGAATAGGCGGTCGACCCCTAAACCCCACGCTAAGACCGGAACCTCTATTCCAAGGGGCAGGGTTACTTCAGGGCGGAATATTCCGGAACCGCCGAACTCCATCCAGCCGTAGCCCTTCCTGTAGGCGGATAATTCAACGCTGGGCTCGGTGAATGGGAAATAATCTGGCCTAAACCTAACTTTGTCCGCTCCAGCCATATCTATGGCGAAACGCTCAAGTATCCCGAGAAGATCCCTTAGGGTTAGATCTTCACCGACAACTATGCCTTCAACCTGGTTAAACTCGCTAAGATGGGTTCTGTCAACGAATTCAGGGCGGTAGCATCTGGCTATGGCGAAGTATTTTCCAGGTATCTCCAGATCGCTGCTTATAAGCGTCCTCACGCTCACAGCTGTTGTGTGGCTGCGCAGCATTAATCTGGCAGCCATTAGAGGTGAAAAACTGTATCCCCAGCCCTTCGAGCCGGATTTCCATCCGCACTCATGGGTTTCCTTCACCTGCTCAAGAAACTTCCTATACGGCGTTAGATCGCCGTATTCAGGCTCCTTAATCAGATACATGTCATGTATTTCCCTAGCCGGATGATCCTGAGGCATGTAGAGCCCATCGCAGTTGAAGAAGCTCATCTCAACTATTGGGCCCCTCATCTCCTTGAAGCCTAGGGCGATTAGCTTCTCCACCATCTCGTCGAGGAATCTCAGGTAGGGGTGCTTCTTACCCGGCCATGTTCTTGGAGCCGGAGCCTTAATATCATATTTTAGGATTTTCTTCTCGCGCCATTTTCCAGTTATAATTAGTTCAGGCGTTAACTGCGTTACTTCCTCAATAACCTCTATGCCCTTCTCCAGAAGCCTCCAGCCTTCATCGGTTAGCTCAAGATCTCTGAGGGTTTCCTCATGAGCCTCAACTATCTTTCTCCCCCTAAGAATTCTGAAGGCTTCCCTCAGTTCGCTGCTTAAGTCTTCAAGGATTAATGTTCCAGCCATATTGAGCATCGTGAGGATTTTTTCATCAGCCCCTGCTTCCGGCTCCTTAATGAGTCTAACCTTCTGCTCCTTAGAGTCTATTTTAGCCCATCCCTTACGTGCAAGCCACCCTAACGCTATGGCGCCCATCTCACTATCGATGGATGCTGCCTCCAGGAGGGATTTAATCGGAGCCTCACCGCCCATGCCCATTAAGATCTCGGCTAAACGTCTCTCCGGAAGCTTATCTTCAGCATATTTTTTCCCCTCATCATTTAGGGAGATCCTTGTAATTGTCCTTTCATGAATCTTCACGATTTTCTTTGCTTCAAGGGAGAGAGCTGCCCGCATGACTGCTACATGCGCTAAGCCGCTTAACTCGCTCAGCCTATCTACGCTTGCCCTTCCATTAGTCTTCTTCAATGCAAGCAGAACTCTTCTCTCATTCTCGCGTAGATCCATGCGTCTCCATCCCATCCGCTTAGGATTGATTGACGTATTTAAATGCTGGATTGATTAATTTTTCAAACTAGTACTTAACCATGCCGCTTAAGCCGTATTTCCCCTAGAACCATGCTTCCAGAGTTCTTTTAGCTTTAGCCCTCCTCATACCTTCAATTGCCTTCTCAATTGCTTTGCGCACCCGATCCTCGGAGAAATCTTTTTCACCGCAAAGGAAACTTACGATGCCTTCAACATCCGGCTCCCTCCAAACAAGCCTATAAGAATCCGTGACGTTTGGGTTTAGGAAAATCTCCTTTATCTTAACCGGGTCGACCGGAAACTCTGCGTTTTTTAATGCTGGTAAGGCTGCTTCCAGGCTGCCATATGTTTTAATGAGTTTTAGGGCGCTTTTCGGACCTATACCCTTAACCCCCTCTGGATTAAAATCCGTCCCGATAAGTATGCCTATATCGATAAGCTGCTCATGTGTTATGCCAAGCTCCTTAATAACACGCTTAAGCTCAATTATTTCCGGAACAACCTCAACATAAACATCCTTCCTAGGGAGCTTCCTCCTTCCAGATATTGTTAGATTTCTAAGAAGGTAGGGTGCTCCAAAAAGCAGGCTGTCGTAGTCCTGGCTTGCACAGAAGTTTGCATCGCCCTTTTTTACCAGATGCGCCGCTTGAGCCTCACCTTCGGAGGGAGCTTGAACCCAGGGCACACCCATAAGCGTTAATAGGTGCTTCGAATCCTCAGCCATATAATCCTTTAAATGCGACGTCATCTGCGCGTACATCCGCGCCTCCTCAATCTTTCCCTCCCTAATGGCCGTCTCATACTTTTTTACGGCTTCCTCCTTAACCTTCATCCTACGTTTTATTTCAGCCTCCTTAAGGGCAGGCGGGGTTCCGTCAAAAACATATACGGGTTTTATTCCCAACTCAAGCAGGTTACATGTCCTATAGAAGAGGCCGCTTAAATGGCTTGTAATCCTTCCAGCGTGATCCATAAGCGGGGTTCCATCCGGCTGCCTGATAATTGCGAGAAACTGATAGAGGGCATTGTAGGCGTCTATGGCGACCGTTTTACCGCTGAGGCTGCTTAGGTCTATAATTGTTTTAGGAACCAGATCACCTAAATCAACACCCATATTGAAGCCAGCTCTCTAAAAGGGTCGATTACATTACAAAATAAAATGTTGATATAAATAAAGATTAAGATTTTCATTCAATAATGCTTATATCGTCAAGGCTTCTAAGCCCCATGGCGTCAACCGTTTTAATTATGCCATACTCAACATTCATCATGGGGGTTAAAACAACGGATCTGATGCTGTTTAAGCCCATCTGCTTGGCTCTCAGAGCCCTTGCATGCCCATCAAGAATATAATATTTTCCATAATGCTTAACGCATACTATTGGGACGAGAATTTCGTTTATAGATGAAACTTGTTTGCCCCCCACTTGAGGCTGGGTTGGAACAATACTGCTTAGAGGGGCATCCTCAATCTTTAGGTAAAATGGCACCCCGTAAATTGTCTCGTAATATTTTAGTAATGTGATTATCTGGCTCCAAGCTTTGAGGATTGAATCGTCGATTGATGCGACATCAAGTATTGGCAGATCCTCAAGCGGACGTTTCGGCGGGGCTCTATAGCTCACCTCCTCAGGGAAACGCAATATGTAGGATGCGGTTTTCTCCTCCATCATCTTCAGCAGTATATACGACCTGTGATGCCCATCCAGGATATAGTAGTTTCCACCCTTCCTCACGGTTATTATTGGAACCCTATACCCTTCATTTAAAATCTTCATTAGGATTAGGGCGAGCTTATCCTTCTCTAAAAATTCCTCTGTTGGGCAGAGCGATCTGACCGGTAGAACGCTGAATTCAACGTTTATCTTCGCACCGTAAATCCTCTCTAGGCTAACCCTTACGCTTTCAATCTTAACGGGCAGATCAGCCATCGTTGTTATCTCAATCTTCCGCATGATCCACAGCCA
>CAYPJR010000006.1:0-31353 GCA_964411115.1 uncultured Candidatus Bathyarchaeia archaeon
GCTGAGGTTGCTGATGAGGGATCTCGCGGATTAAGGGTTAGGTGGCTAATCACTAAGGATTTAGGCGCTGAAAATTTCGCTATGAGGCTTTTCGAGATGGATCCCGGGGGCTATAGTCCTCTTCACAGCCATCCCTGGGAGCATGAAGTTTTCATATTGGAGGGAGAGGGCACAGTTTTCAGCGGTGGAGAGGAGCATAAGTTTAGGGCTGGCAGCGTAATTTTCATACCTCCAAATGAGAAGCATCAATTCAAAAATACCGGTGAAAAAATCGTTAAGTTTCTGTGCCTAGTGCCTAATCGCGCTAGCACTTAACGGAAAACAATCTCTGCCTGCGGAACCCCGTAGACCGCAAAATTAGCTCGTGACTAGTAGCAATTCAATGTTGCATATTGCGCAGCACAACGCCGTTCTAAACGCATCGCTTTAAAAACAGATTTAAGCCTCCCAGTAACAACTTAAATTCTAGGATATGGATATTTTACAATGTGTAACATGTCAAGAGGAATAAAGGTATGAGTGGGCTTTGTAAAACAAAAATTGACTTACTGGAGATTCTATGGAGGGTTGATAAGCCGATAAGCGTAAGGGAATTAGCTAAAAAGGCGGACTTAAAAGCGCGAAGCGTCAACATGCACTTAATAAACATGCGGAGAAGCGGACATGTGGCTACAGCGGGAAGCGGGCTATACGTAATAACCGATCTGGGAAAGAAGGCAATAGGCCTGCCGGAGATAGATGCGGAGAAAGCCAGAAAAATCCTAAGCCCCGTGTCTCTGGAGAAAGCATTCAAGTTCTATAGGGGGATAAATGAGCCGCTGGGAGTATTCTCCGACAGCCTAAAAGACTTCGTGGAGAAAATAAAAGAAATCGACATAAAATCCATAGAATTTCATGCTTTAAGAGGGGACTTTGAGCTGTGGATACACTTCCTAGGCGACATTGAACTTGCAAAAAGATTCAGAACCATAAGAGAATTAAATCTGTCAGGTGAAGAATTAAGGAGCGAAATATACAGCGCCCTAAAATCTAGATATGAATACCTCGAGAAGAAATCTCTCGGCGCCTCTCAATAAACCAAAAGTAAAAAGATGTAAAATCGAAGCGCTGAAACAAAGATCTAAAAATATTGTTCACGCTAAATCGCATGGTCATCTTTGAGGATAAACCTCAGAAGGTGGCTTATTTCATCTAAGGAAACAACCGGGTTCTTCCTGAAATTTAAAGGTGGCATTTAAATGATGATAGGAAACCTTGCAAAACTTTACTGTCACTCTCCTCATCTATTGTACGCTTTAGGAAGAATGGTCTGCTAACATAGGATACAAAGCTCACCGAATATATGCGGTTCGACTTAGAGCAATACCATGTGAAGTTCTCACTCACAGTTGTCCTCCTCCAGAATAAACCTGTCTTTTTAACGCCCCGCCTGTGAATCACCTTATGTCTCATAACTTTCTGCACGCTTGTCTCAGCGGTCTGGAAGGAAACGTTCTTACAGCGCTTCTTCAGATCCTTCCAGTAATCCGCTTTGAACCATTCATCTAGGTTCTTACATTTATCCCTGAAGAGCACATTTGCCATAGAAAAAAACTCTATGATTAGGTTTCGACCCCTCTCGGTGAAGGCGGACGGCTTTTGCTCCTCAAATATTAAGTATGTTCTGCCAACAGCCATACGTCTGTCGGAAAGCAGAAGCGAGGGTGGGAGTGCGAAGCGCATATTCAATGCAGACCATGGGATAAAATCCTCTTCCCCATGGCATTTTAGGGATTCAAGAATACTCCTAATCAGTTCCACCTCATCCTTCTCTGGCAATACTGAAGTGAAATGAACAAGTATGGTTCTTTTACTTTCGCTGCAATTCCATATGTAAATCGGCTCCCTAGCCCCGGACTTAACGATCATAGAGTAGGCGCTATGCGAAGAAATAAACCTGCCCTCCGTAACCTCAGCTTTCAAGTCAATCTTCCTCTTAGTTTTCTTCTCAATGGTCTTTTTAGCGGTCTTAAGAAATGATTCAGCCACCTCAGCCAGCGGCTTAGCCCTTTTAGGGTCCAGCGGATCCCACTTAATCTCCATGAGAAAGCCTTCCATTTCCAACCTGAGGTAGCCGGAATTCAAATGTCCGCCCTCAGCGGTTAAGCGCATGCTCTCAGGAATCTCGACGGAAAAGCCGTTCCAAGCGAACTCTTTAAACTTCAATTAGCCCATCACCATTAAATCAATATCAAGAATAGGCTTGGTTAATAAAAAGTTTAACCCTTATCCCTGTTTGGCAAGCACGTTAGAATTGAGGGGAAAACTGAAATAAGCGATTCTTTTTTCTATGGAATAGAAACTTAAAATTGCTGAGGATTCATCTTCACATGTATATAGCATCAACATGCGCATGATGAAAATTGGGGGTTTCAAATCCTGATCTTCGATTTCCCTGTGGAAATTATACGTGAGGGAATGGCCAATATTGCTGTACCGAAGCTTGAAGCCTTCAGGAGGGGGGTTTGGGATTATGCCCCTTCAAGGGCGCCGGTTTTCTATAATCCGCTTATGAAAACATGTCGGGATATAGCGGTTTTAGCCCTTCAAACCTATCAGAGCCTTAAAAACCATGAGCTTAAAGTTTCAGAGCCACTAGCAGGATGCGGTGTTAGAGGCATACGCTTCGCAATCGAGGTTAAGGGCATAAATGCTGTTTACATTAATGACATAAATGATAAAGCCTATGAGATTGCGAAGCATAATATTAAGCTAAATGGTTTGGAAAATAGGGTATTCGTATCAAATGAGGATGCTAACCTTTTCCTATCTAAGAATGCAGCGCCAAATAAGCGGTTCGATTTTATAGATATAGATCCGTTCGGTTCTCCTGTCCCATACATGGATTCAGCGCTTAGGGCATTAAAGGACGGTGGAATGCTTGCCCTAACCGCGACAGATATGGCATCGCTATGCGGGGTTTACCCTAAGGTTGCCCTAAGAAAGTATGGTGGAACATCATTAAGGACGGAATATTGCCATGAAATAGCGGTGAGGCTCCTAGCTGGCTGCTTAGCAATGATGGCTGCCAAACATGAAATGGGCATAAAAATTCTCTTAAGCCACAGCACAAATCATTATATTAGATTGTACTCCTCGATAAGTCATGGTGCCAAAAAAGCGGATGAATCTTTGGAGAAGATGGGTTTCATTCTCCACTGCTTCAAATGTCTTCACAGGGAAACATATTTAGGCATAATCTCAGCGGGCTTAGAAAATAGATGTAGCGAATGCGGATCAAACCTGAAATTTGCCGGGCCATTATGGCTTGGAAGCATATATGACATAGAATTCTGCAAAAAGATGGAAGAGAACCTAAAAATCCTCGAATATCTTGGTGGGGAAGCGAAAAGAATAGCGTCGCTGATCATAGATGAGGCGGATGCGCCAGTTTCCTATTACGTTATTGATAAAATAAGCGAAAGAGCTGGATTACCGACGCCGCCTCTAAAAAATGTGATTGAGAATATTAGAAGTATGGGGTTCAAAGCCGTTAGAACACATTTTAACAGCAGAGGCTTGAAAACCGATGCGCAATCGTCAATTGTGATTAAAGCGGTTAAAGAGGCAGCTCAAAAACTTTCCCAATAAATTCATTATTTAACCTCGATAACTTCTAGGCTCATATCTATCGATTTAACTGAATGTGTTATTTCGCCGACAGAGATTATGTCCGGCCCTAATCTGGCATATTCTAAAATATTCCCCTCATTTATTCTGCCGGACACTTCGATAAGAACCCTTTCTCGAAGATTAAGCCTCCTCAAAGCGTTTATTATCTCATCGATCTCCTCAACGCTCATATTGTCCAGCATAATTATGTCGGCGCCGGACCTGGCTGCTTCAATAGCCTCATCGGAAGTTTTAACCTCAACCTCAATCTTCTTAGAGAAGCTTGCTGAAGAACGGACTCTTCTTAAGGCTTCCCCAACTCCTCCGGCGATAACGATATGATTATCTTTAATCAATATTTGATCATCAAGCCTGAAGCGGTGAGGGTCTCCGCCACCTATAATAACGGCTTTCTTATCGAAATAGCGAAGCCCTGGAACGGTCTTTCTAGTCGCTGCAACAGGCATATTTAACCCAGCATCCTTAATTCGTTTAACAAGCCTTCTTGTTGCCGTAGCTATACCACACATGCGTGAAAGAAGGTTTAGAGCGGTTCTCTCAGCCATCAGAATAGATTGCCCATCGCCCTCAACCTCGGCAATAATAGCGTTTGGCGGAACCTCATCTCCATCTTTAACTAAGCATGTAAACTCTGCGCCGATAACATCATTAAATAAAATATTCATCTCCGAGAGCCCAGCTATAACGGCGCTTTCCTTAACCAGTATTTGAGCCCGTATCCTAGTGCCCGATGGAACTATGAGGCTGGTGGTTACATCGCCTAGTCCCAAATCCTCTTCAAGGAAGGCTTTCAGCTTATCTCTCAATATGGCTTTAGGCAACTCCAAGGCTTTTTAACGCTCCTCAATCATGATTTAGTTAACGAATTACCTTTAAGGATTGAATATGGGGTTAATCCAGGCATGCCTGCCCTCGCCATCGGTTAATTCAACCCTAATGTATGGATATTTAAGATTTGCCCTAGCCTCAAGCCTTACAATGCCAAACTCATTCTTTTCCACCATAAATTTTTCCCCTCCCACGGTTTCCAAATAGATTCTCTGCTTTGATCCCTCATTGACGCATTCCAATCTGGACAGAAGCCCCTCACATAATCTTCTCCTATATGGATCCATCCAATCATTAAGAAGCCCCATCACTGTTTCAATCGATATGGACCGTCCTCTGCCGTTAGCCGTTATAAGGTCCAGCCTGCTGATCGGTGTGGATTCAACCTCAATAGCGTTAGGCGTATAAGCAAACCTAGTTATTTTTGGAGCCATGCTTGCATAGAACCTCCCATCCCTTATCGACCTTAAAACTTCATCCGGATCCGCATCTTTAACGTTAATCCAAACCCATCCGCCGTCAGCATCAAGCGGGCGCCTAAAATATCTGTGAGAATCGTCCACGGCTAAACCCCAAACTTTCTTATTCAGCGATAAAACGCTGTCCCAATGAACTGCGCTGTAACCCTTAGCCACCTCAACATCGCACCCCGCATTATACACCTCTACACCCACATAGCCCTCAAGCCGAACCAGATCCTCATGAACCAGATTCGACCAGTATGGATGAGCTATAAATGCTAATCCGCCCTCATCGTTAACTCGATCTATAAAGAGCTGAGCGTCGCCGATTCTCAGTATCGCCGGATCCTCAATTCCTAAAGCCACAATGTGATACTGCTCTCCGAGCACGCATTTCCCTCTGGAAACCTCAACGCCGCATTGATATATCCCGCTGAAACATTTAACCCTAGATATTTTCTCATGATCCGTTATGGATAGGAAGCCGTAGCCTCTGCTCCCATAAAAATGGGCAACATCTTCAGGATTGAGAAGGCCATCAGAGGCTTTACTGTGGCAGTGCAGGGCGCCCTTAAGCCATAAACCCTCATTCATGGCAAACTCCAATTTAACAAACGCTCCTTAAACTCTAAAAGTGAGGGGTATCAGAATAAAAATTTAAGGGTAAAAGCATAATGTTTATAACCTATTTCTCTTATTCTGATGAAAGACCAGAAGAGTGCGGTGAAAGCGAAAAAGGGAGTTAGATAACGGTGGGCCATAGGAAAATACATGCTCCAAAGAGGGGATCATTAGCATATTCACCTAGGGCCAGGGCTTCCCGCCCAATAGGTAGGATACGCTATTGGCCAAAGGTTAAGGAAGGCCCTAAGCTACTTGGCTTCGCCGGCTATAAAGCCGGAATGTCATATGCAATAATTATTGATGATGAGCCGGGATCGCCGAATTTCGGCAAAGAAATTGCTCAACCAGTAACAGTCATCGACGCCCCGCCAATGTATATAGCCGCAGTCCGCGCATATGCGAAGGATGAGAATGGGCTTAAAACATTAACAGAGGCTTGGGCAAACCCCATACCTAAAGAATTTAAAAGGCTAATGCCAATTCCGAAAGAGGTTAAGACTGAGGAGAACCTGAAGAAAATAGAAGACTCGCTGGAGGAAATCGTCGAATTCAGAGTTTTAGCCGCAACCCAGCCGAGATTATCCAGCGTTCCAAAGAAGAAGCCTGACTTAATGGAGATTAAAATTGATGGGGGAACAATAAAGGAGCAGTTTGAGTACTTGAAAAAGATTCTTGGCAAAACAATCTCCGCGGAGGAAGTGTTCAGAGAAGGGCAATATGTAGATGTAATAGCCATAACAAAGGGAAAGGGTCTCCAAGGTCCAGTGAAGAGGTGGGGTGTAAAGATTCTTCCCCACAAAAGCCGTAAAACCAAACGTGGAGTTGGAACTTTAGGAGCTTGGGGTTTAAAGAGGGTAATATATGCTGTTCCAAGGGCGGGGCAGATGGGCTACCACCAAAGGACGGAATATAATAAGCGCATAATAAAGATCGGTAGGGACGGCGAGAATATTACGCCTGAAGGCGGCTTTCTACGTTACGGTTTAGTTAAAGGGCACTATATAGTTCTAAGCGGAAGCATTCCTGGACCGGCTAAGAGGCTTATAAGGTTAAGGTATCCGGCTCGCCAACCGAAAAGGGTCAGCGAGACCCCGCCGCAAATAACCTTCATATCAACCGAGTCTCAGCAGGGAGTTTAATGCGGAGGATAAGTAGATGGCTAAGACATATGCAAAAGTCTTTAACCTTGAAGGAAAAGAGGTTGGAAAAATCCGTCTGCCAGAAATTTTTAGAACCCCCATTAGACCGGACGTCATAAAGCGCGCAGTTGTTGCGATTCAATCCCATCGGCTACAGCCGAAAGGCAGAAACCCATATGCTGGAAAAAGGACAACGGCTGAATCTTGGGGTGTTGGACACGGGCTCTCCAGGGTCCCGCGGCTAAGCGACAGCAGCAGAGCAGCATTCGCACCTGGAACCGTTGGCGGGCGCCTTGCTCATCCACCTACCATTGAAAAGAGAATTTATAAGAAGATTCCGAAGAAAGAGAAGCGCCTAGCGCTGTTCTCGGCTATAGCTGCAACAGCATCTAAAGATTTAATTGAAGCCAGAGGTCATGTAATAGGAAATGTTCCCGATCTGCCGCTTGTTGTAACCGATGATCTGGAAAGCATAAAAACAACGAAGGATCTAAAAAGTGTTCTAATAAACCTAGGCGTCTGGCCGGATATAGAAAGGGTTAAGGAGAGCATAAAGGTTCGCAGCGGAAAGGGTAAGATGCGTGGCAGAAGGATCAAAATGGCTGTTGGACCATTAATAGTTGTCTCAAAAAATGACGGCGTATTTGAAGCTGCCAGAAACCTTCCAGGCGTGGACGTTGTAAGCGTTAAAGATTTGAACCCGGAGCTATTAGCTCCAGGAACGCATCCTGGGAGATTAACCCTATGGACAAATTCAAGCATCGAGGAGATGAAGAAGACTATTTCAGATGGGGGTGACTGATTCTGGATCCGCATGAAATAATTCTCTATCCTCTAATGACTGAAGTTACAAGTCGAATGATTGAGAAAGAGAATAAAATAACCTTTATAGTAAACCTTAAGGCAACTAAGAAAGATATAAAAAGGGCTGTTGAGGAGCTTTATCAAGTTAAAGTTGAGGATGTAAATGTGCTAATATCTAGGAATGGAACTAAAAAGGCGTTTGTGAAGCTCAAGCCGGATTATAACGCAACCGACCTAGCGGTCAGATTAGGCATACTGTAAATATGTATATTGGAGGGGAAAAGGGAGGATGGGGAAAAGAATTCTTGTTCAAAGAAGAGGAAGGGGCACATCGGTATTTGAGGCTTCAACGCATAAGCGTGTAGCCCCAGCGAGGTACCCGAATCTATCGAAGGAAATCTTTAACAGCATTCTTAAGGGTCAAATTCTGGAGCTTACGCATGATCCAGGCAGAGGCGCTCCGTTGGCTTATATAGAACTTGAGAATGGAGAAAGATACTACACTGTGGCTGCTGAAGGAATACATGAAGGACAGATAATCGAGTTTGGCGGAAAAGCCTCCATAAATATCGGTAATGTTCTTCCCATCGGGCTGATTCCGGAGGGAACCACGGTATGCAATATTGAATTGAACCCGGGCGACGGAGGCAAGATTGCGCGGGCTTCAGGCGCATATGCAACTGTTGTATCGCACACTCCCGAAGGAACAATCGTTTCGCTTCCTTCAGGAAAAACGCGTTACGTGAACGATCTATGCTTAGCAACCATCGGAGTTGTAGCTGCGTCAGGACGCGTAGAGAAGCCTTTTGTAAAGGCTGGCGCAAAATTTCACTGGATGAAATCTA
This sequence comes from uncultured Candidatus Bathyarchaeia archaeon, assembly GCA_964411115.1. Classification (GTDB taxonomy): domain Archaea; phylum Thermoproteota; class Bathyarchaeia; order Bathyarchaeales; family DTEX01; genus DTEX01. The sequence goes on from CAYPJR010000006.1 coordinate 8,374, forward strand.
AGGGACATAAGTATCCGAGAGTACGTGGCAGGGCGATGATAGCAGCGCTACATCCATTCGGAAGCGGTAGAAGAGGAGCAAGAAAGGTTACAACAGTTTCACGAAATGCTCCCCCGGGAAGGAAGGTTGGATTAATATCTGCTAAAAGAACTGGTAGAAAAAAGAAGAAGTAGACGGTCAGCCGCCCCGCGCCTTCCACTTTATATTGCATGTTTTTAGCAAATATTGCATGCTTCACCTGAAAAGTCAAAAGATTTTAATATATTATCCTCTATGAAGGATTCTCTGTGATTTAAAATGGTTAGAATGAGGTTTGCTATAATAGTCCCCTTTGGAGACATTTATGATCATAAGAATCTAACCCTAATGAAGCAGCTCGGCTGCACCGATGTCATTGGTCATGGGCCTTCCACACCTCGAGGTTCAGAGGTTTGGGAGTACGGCGACATATTACAGATTAAAATGCAGGTTGAAAGGCATGGGCTGAGGCTTGAGGTTCTTGAAGATGCTCCACCAATAGAAAAAATAATTTATAATTTGCCTGGTAAAGAGCAGCAACTTGAGGATTTCTGTAAGTCCCTAGAGAATCTTGGGAAAGCCGGAATAAAGGTTATAAAGCCCCAGCATATGCCGCCGGTTCCGAACATGATTTGGAGAACCGATCCGGATAAACCAACTAGAGGTGGGGCGACATCAACAGCATTTGACTATGATCTTGTGAAAGATGTCCCGCCAACGGTTAAGTTCGGCGCATATAAGGAGGAGGAAATATGGAGAAACTTGGAGTATTTCTTGAAAAATGTTATTCCAACGGCTGAGGAAGCAGGGGTAATCATAACTTTTCATCCGGATGACCCTCCAATATCGCCAATACAGGGTTTTCCAAGGATTCTAAGAAGCGTTGAAGCATTCGATAAACTGCTTGATCTCGTCCCAAGCAGCAATCTAGGCATATGCTTCTGTCAGGGATGCTTCGCAGAAATGGGGGTTGATGTGCCGGCTGCCATCCGACATTTCGGCAGAAGGGGAAAAATCTTCTTCGCCCATTTTAGAAACGTTAAGGGATCAGTTCATGAGCCAGGGGGCTTCCAGGAGATTTTCCATGATGATCCTGAAGGCAGAGTTGACATGTTTGAGGCGATGAAGGCTTACTATGAAGTTGGGTTTGAGGGTCCTATGAGGCCCGATCACGCCCCAAAAACGATAGCTGACGATATCTATGGCGGTCACCCGGGGTATCATATGATAGGAAAGGTTCTTGCATTAGGATACATGAAGGGGCTTGCTGAGAGCATAGAAAAAACCTTCTTTAAGGAAAAATCGGTTTCGTCGAGCAATTTACCGTGAAACTTTTTTAAGAAATCTCTCCAGGAGATCCGGTCTAGGCGGATAGGAATCTCTAAGCGGTATCCCTGAGGCAATCATGCTTCTAATCGCCTCCTCTTTTTTCTCAACTTCGTCGGCTTTAAAGGCTAATTCCTCAGCTTTTTCCCTAGGTATAATTATGACGCCGTCGGAGTCGCCCATAACTATATCCCCAGGCTTCACATATACGCCGGCGCATGTGACTGGCACATTGGCAGCGTATGGAACTATTTCTCCCCCTATATGCTCCGGCGTTGTGGCTTTGGCGAAAACTGGGAAATCTAACCTCATTATGTATGGGCTATCCCTAACTCCTCCGTCAATAACTATTCCAGAGGCTCCCTTATATTTGAAGCTGAAGGTTATGCAATCACCGAAGACGCCTAGATCGCTCCTGCCAAGCGACGCTGCCACTATAACTTCCCCTCCGCTTACAAGATCATAGGCGTCGTGAACGGCATTGCCGCTAAACTTCTCTCTAGAAGCCTCGTTAAAGATAACATATTTTATTGTAATAGCTGGGCCTACAACCTTCATGTTGGGTTTTAAAGGTTTAACCCCGGGAAGCAAATATTTAGCCCTAGACTCGCCTAGAAGGCTATAAACCGTTGCCACAGAAGACCCCTTTAGCATTTCTAAGATTTCATTCATGTTGTTTTCTCCATTCAAATCGAAAACCTCCATCATTAAGTTTATATTAATCTTTTAACTTGCAATTAACCTATATATTTATTTAAGCCAAGCATTATTAATGAGATTATGGGAGAGGAAAAATCGCCGAGAAAAACAATTTCTCTGGAAGAAGTAAGTCGAAAGCTCGACCTAATCATGAGTAAACTAAACCTTTTAGAAGAGATTGTTTTAGAGAACCCTAAATATGCAGATTCAATAGGGTCGATAAGATTAATCAGGATGTTTTTAGGCTTGTATGATGAACCGCTGAAGATTTTGTCCCGCCTAAAAATAGCTGAATCATACGTTAAGCGGGATTTTATTGCAAAAGATGAAATTTCAAGATGTATAATCCAAGCATTAGCTGTTAGGGGTGAACTGAGCATCTCAGCGGTAACCCGTGAGGTTCGAGCCATGAGGGGGAAAGCCTCACGGAGAATAGTGAGAGAACGCTTAAAGATTCTGGAAAAAAATAACATTGTTAAGAAATCTGAGGGGCGCGGAAACTTATACTGCCTTGTTGAACCGGCAGAACGATACTTAAGCCAGTTATGATGCCCAATGTGCGTCAACCCTGCTTAAAAGGATCAATAATATTTATAGAAGAACATTAGAGAACCAAATAATCGCCCGCGAATTCGGCATAATATTTTTTAACGGGTTCCAACCATTTTTTAGGTCAAGCTGATCCAGCATGGGAAAAACAATATCTGAAAAAATATTCAGTTTAGCATCAGGGAGAGACGCTTACGCCGGAGACATCGTTATCGCTAATATTGATTCAGCAATGCTTCATGATGGAACAGCCCTTCTAGCGATTGAGGCTTTTAGGGAGATGGGTGGAAGAGGGCTGTGGGATCCATCAAGGGTTGTTTTAGTTATAGATCATGTTGCGCCAAGCGCCAATGAGAACTTCTCTAAGGTGCATAATGCAATGCGCGGGTTCGCCAATAAATATGACGCTAACCTTTACGATGCTGGCTCAGGCATATGCCATCAGATAATGGTTGAATCTGGGCATGCTTATCCGGGAGCGTTGATTGTTGGCGCTGACTCGCATACATGCACATACGGCGCCCTAGGAGCATTCGCAACAGGCATAGGCTCAACGGAGATGGCTGCTGTTTTCGCAACCGGCAAAATCTGGCTTAAGGTTCCGTCGACGATAAAAATTAATGTAACCGGAAGGTTTAGGGATTTTGTAACGCCTAAGGATCTGATATTGGACGTTATAGGTAAGGTTGGAGCTGACGGGGCTATTTATAAAGCCGTAGAGTTCTCCGGTCCAGCCATACGGGAGATGAGCGTAAGCGGACGCTTAACGCTCTGTAACATGGCCGTTGAGATGGGTGCAAAGACAGGCATAATAGAGCCGGATGAAAAAACAATTAATTATCTACATGGCTTAGAGATTAAGGATCTTAAAATGTTAAGGAGCGACGGGGACGCTGAGTATTCTAGGAAAATAAATTTGAACGCCTCAGAGATTGAACCGCAAATATCATGCCCCCACGCTGTTGATAATGTTAAATCCGTTAAGGAAGTTGAGGGGCTGGAGATCAACCAGGTTTTCATTGGATCATGCACGAATGGGCGTCTGGAGGATTTGAGGGTTGCAGCTGAAATATTTAGGGGAAAAACAATTAGAAAGGATGTTAGGGTGATAGTTGCCCCGGCTTCAAGAAGCGTTTATTTGCAAGCCTTGAAAGAGGGGCTTATTGAAATATTTATCAGGGCTGGCTGCATAGTATGTAATCCGGGATGCGGACCCTGCGCAGGCGCCCATCAGGGCATACTTGCCCCGGGGGAAACTTGCCTCTCAACATCGAACAGGAACTTTAAGGGTAGAATGGGCAGTTCAGAGGCTGAGATATATTTGGCTTCACCCGCAACAGCAGCAGCATCAGCCCTGGAGGGTAAAATAACCGATCCTAGAAGATTAATCAGCTAGGTGAGTGTTAGGAAGCATGATCATTAAAGGTAGAGTTTGGAAATTCAGCGATGACGTAAACACCGATCTGATTATCGCTGGAAAGTATAAGCTAAGCATAACCGACATAGATGAACTCTCAAAGCATGCTATGGAGGCGCTTATTCCAAACTTTGCTGAGAAAGTTAAGAGCGGAGACTTAATCATAGCCGGTAAGAACTTCGGATGCGGCTCAAGCCGTGAGCAGGCGCCGCTTGTCCTTAAGCATATAGGGATAGGCGCCATAGTAGCCAAGTCATTTGCAAGAATATTTTATAGGAACGCAATAAATATCGGGTTGCCCGCGATTGAATGCAAAGAGACGGATAGAATAGCGGATGGAGACATATTAGAAATTGATCTCCAAGAGGGGCGCATAAAAAATATTGCGAAGAATGAGATTTATGAGATTAAGCCAATACCTCCAGCCCTACTTGAGATTTTGTTCAACGGAGGCTTAGTGGGCTACGTGAAAAAATACGGCAGACTGCCATGGTGAACGCTCACCACTTATAGTGCTCGGCTGCCCCAGCGTTCCACGGCTGAGCCAGCAATTCTTCGATTAAAGCCTTAGCATTCTCAAAATCTTTTGTTCTATGATCCTCCATAAGCATTAGCAGCAGGCTTTTCCTATCACCCTCCAAAAAGGCTTGCAGGATCTGCTCCATCCTAAGCATTCTAGGTATCATAACATGCAGCATTAAACGTTTAGGCAGACTTCCAACGTGAACAGCTTGAACCCCACGTCCACTTACAATGGCTGGAACCTCAACTGCAACATCGTCCGGTATCCCCGAGATTGTGCCTCTATTAGGGATATTCAACTGCAGCTTTGTCTCTTTGTCGTTTACTATGGCATCAATTAACGGTATGTGTTGCTCCCCACTCATAACCGGCGGTAAAATTTTTGACGCTGGAATAGACTTGTCCCTCGCAAGTTCAAGCATACGTTTCAGGTTTTCCCTAAGCGAGTTTAAGTAGGCTGACCATCCAATCTCCGAATCGAAGCCTCCCATTGGACCGAACCATTTACGCTTAACGCTTAGGCTTGTATGGTACCACCATGGAGAGACACTTCTCACCGTGTCCCCAATTGGAAAAAGCCCGTAAAGCCTATACATGTCTACGGCTGCCGGCGACAGCTGTTCGGTTAAAGCTGGGGCGCCTTTAAGGTAAACGTCGCTCCTCCAGTATTCCGGAGCCTTCTTTTCAATCCACTCATCTATGAGCGGATAAATGTTCCTGCCCTTATGGAAGAAGTGGGTTAACCATATACAGTGGTTGAAGCCAGCCATCTGAGCGTTAACATCATCAGGATTCAGCCCCAAAGCCATTGCTAAAATTTTATATCCGAAGTGTCCATGACAAACCCCAATAACCTTCACTTTAGTCTCTCTCGCAATCAAAGTTGTCCCCTCAAAAACCGGGTTAGCTGTCTCAATGAGCCATGCATGTGGACAAAGATCTTCAATGTCTCTCGCTAAATCCAGAAAGAACTTCAGCTGGTGATACGCTGCAAAACCGCCATAGTAGTCGCTCACCCTATCGCCTATACCCCTATAGTAGCCGTATCGCTCCGCTATTGCCCGCTCAGATTCCATGGGATCATAGCCGCCGACCTTAACCGTTGAGATCACAAAGTCCGCTCCCTCTAAAGCTTCCCTTCTATTTAGGGTTGCCTCAATTTTTAAATCAGCCTTAACCTCATCACGGTATCTGCCGGCAAGATTACATACGGTACTTAACCTTTCCTTATTTATGTCCATAAGCACAACGGTGCTACCCCATAGGCTTTTCGTTAAGCAGAGATCCCTTATGAAGCTGCCTGAAAAGACCACGCTTCCAGCGCCGATTATGGAGATCTGAACCAAAACTTATGCTCCCCAAATTCGGCTTCTATACTTTTAATCTATTTTTCCGGAACATATGCTTCCTCATCAGGTCTTGGAAGTCTATATTCAACCGGAGGCAGGGGAGGCCCACCCCTCTTTGGTTCCGAAAGATAATAGTAGGCTGTGCTCGACATGTCTAGGCTGAAGCTATTGGCATGTCCATGCTCAATCGTCACCTTTATGCTCTTATAGAATCTTATGGGATCTTCAATGTAATAGCGGTAAACGGTCTGCTTACCCTTCCAAGGCCAGCTTTTAGTTCCGCTGTAAAGAATCACCCCATGGTATGGGGCGTTATATTCTTGCGTTGGGCTATAGGCGCAGTTGAACCAGTCTTCTGTTCCAGTTCCATGTATTGATGGAGGCCACTTTTCGCCATCGATAAATATCATGTCGTCGCCTTCACCATACCAGTCATAGGGGTTTCTGTGGAAGCAATCTATGTCCAAGTGTGCACCGCAGTAGATCCCGTTTCCTTCAGCCTCGAGAATCACGTAGTTCTCTTTTCCATCCGTATTATATGCCCTTGGATCCCTCATCATCGATTGTGAGCTGAATTTCTCCCGGTATGCCCAGCCGTCCGTGTCTGCTTCACGCCGCCACTGCGTATGGAAATAGGCTAAATCCTCAACAGCCTTAACCGATCCGTATAGCTCATAATCAATGTAGAAGTAATGCCAATACTCTTTCTCCCCTTGATTTTCAACCTCTATAATGGCTCTGTCCTTAAACGGCATTGGCCACCATGAATTGAATCCCTTACCATCTTGAGGGCTCATCTGAAGCGGGAGCGAAACGAAGTTTTTCCGCATCCCATGCCCCATGCCGAAGAAGTCGCCTATGGGGCACTCAACGCTTGGCTCTGAGCATCCATCCCAATAGAATCTTAAAACTATCCTGCGCAAGTAATCCTCTTGGGGAAGCCCAAGGGTCATCCATATATGTTTTATGCAGGCTGGCCCCTTAATATCCGCAATCGTCTTTTTCTCGCCGCCCCTAATCAGCCAAGCATCGAGGTTTCCGCCGGTCTTATCGTAGCTTGAGATTCTGCGGCTCATATAATCCCTTAAACGCGGTAGCAAAGCCAAACTTGAATAACCAATCAAACCTTACACCTCCATACAAACATGATTAGCAGATAACACTAATTAAATCTTAAGCCACCTCACAGCTCAACAAGAAAGCGTGGATCTCACGGCTTCAGCCTTAGAGAATGTCAAACAGCGAACCGTGGCAAAGCTTAAAAATCTAGAAGGATAAATGAGGAAGATAGTTTTATGGAATCCGGGGAAATGATAATTATGCCCTATTGTCCAAAATGCGGAGCGGAGGTTTCTGAATCATATAACTTCTGCTGGAGATGCGGTTTCTCAATAAGGAATTTTATTGTCAGCACGCCTGAGGATGCTGTGAGATCCGTGATAATTGCGCGTATTGAGGGGATAAAAAGTAGAGACATCAACGCCGTTAAAAGAACGATAAATGAGGAAAACTACACGAAGTTTGATGATTGGCCGCCCTTCAACAGGCAGGAGCATGACGCTTTAAGAAGGGAAGCTGACGCTTTACGAGTGCTTAAAGAATATAATTATAAAGTTGACGAATGGAGAATAGACATTTTTGACGATGCTGCTGTGGCATCGTTCATCATAAATTATAATGGGCAGATGAGGAATAGAAAATTTTACATAAAATCACGCGTGTCAGTTTTTCTAATCAGGAAGAATGGCGAATGGAGAATTGTGCATGAACACTGGTCTCGCTTCCCAGAAAGCTTCTGAAGCCATATTCCCCTAAAAGGGGGACTTACGCCTAGATTTCCACGTCATTTTTCCACCGTGAATTACGGGTATAAGCACCACCTCATCTCCATCCTTAATCTCGGTCTCTAAGCCATTTAACGCGCTTACCTCTATACCGTTGACAAGTATCACGGTGTTCGGGCGCGGATCCATAAGTTCAGGATCAATCAGCACATGCTTTAATGAGGGGGATTCCTTAGTTATTTTATAAATTAAGTCTTTAAGCATTAAGACTCCGCTTAACTCGATTAAAATCTCGTTTTTCCCGTATGCCTTCCTAAGCAGTCCAAAAAGCCTTACTCTAACGCTCATCCATGGTCAACCTCTACATGAAGATTAAGAATTAATAAATATTATGGCTGCTTAAAGAGTCCGCCGTTGAGGATCTCCTTGAACTTTTCAATTGTCTCCGTGAAGGGAACTGTTCATTTTTAATTTTAGGAACATATTTTCCTTAAGAACTTCCATGGTTAGATCGGGATCATTTAACTTGAATAGGTGGCTTTCACATTTACAGTCAGAGGAGCCGAAACCAATTATTGGCTGATTTATTTCCCCTATTTTATTCGCTATTCGACACTCTTCCTCCTTGCCTGCCTCCTTATAGAAGACTTCAACGATCCTCACCTGCTCATTTTCAAGCAGATAGTCTATATGCCAAAACTTCCTCTTGTTCTTTTTAAAATGGCGCGCCACCCTCTTCTCCAAACCATTTTGGGCTGAACCGACATAGGCGTAAAGCCCCTTCTTAAACGATATTTTTCCGAGGGAGCCAATATTTACAGCGGAGTCCTCCCCGATAAGTATTAGGAGAACATAGATCCCTCTCATTTTAACTCCGCCATTAATTTATATATTCATGATGGTGAAAATATTTATTGTGCCTAATCCATCGATCATAATAAGAAGGGCTGAAATCTCAGATCTGAAAGAAATTCATAAAATAGAATCTGAATGTTTCCCTGAAGATGCATTTTCACAACTGCAAATGAAAGAGTTCATTAAGGATCCGGGCTTCATATTTTTGGTCGCCATCATGAATGAGCGCATCGTCGGCTTCATAATAGGAGGCGTAGAATATTTCAGGGGTAAAAATGTTGGGCACATATATTCCATTGACGTTAAGCCCGAGTATAGGAACAGAGGCGTGGGCTCACTTCTGCTGGAGACTATAGAGAACATTCTGGCAGAAGCAGGCGTTAAAGAGTGCTATTTAGAGGTGCGCGTCGATAACATGACGGCTAGAAACCTATATTTTAAACGTGAATATAGGTTTTTCGAGTTTCTAAGCAATTATTACGGTGCTGGAAAGGATGGAATTAGGCTGATGAAGAAGCTGACTGCGAAGACAAATTTAAACACGTATAATTTCAATCCATGAAGACTCATTTTAACGTGCCCAATCTGGAATTCTTGCACTTTGAACGGCATCCATGTTTGGGATATATGGCTTTATATCTACTATAGGCGACCCTTCAATAGCGTCTAATCTTCTAACTGTTAAGGTGCAATTCTTCTTTCCCAAAAGTTCAACAACACACAAGCCTATAGGATTCGGTCTTGAGGGGCTTCGACATGCAAAGACGCCCGTCTCCACTTTCACGGTCCCTCTTTTTGGAAAGACAAAAAGGGTTCGCCTATCCGCTTCGTTGTCGCGTAGATGAATCCAGTATAATACAATCAAGTGGGAGAAATCTTCCACACCCTTAAGTCCGCCGCAGAACTCTGGGAAAATCCTTATCTGCGCAGTATTCTCACAAACCTTTTCAACAATTCCTATGAAGTAGACTTCGCCCTTATTTGCGCTTTTCATTTTAAATTCACAATATTATATACGTTTATTGCCCCTTAAAATGGATCACGCCGAACCCAACCATTAATGTCCGCCGCTTCCGTTTTAGAAATTTTCGGTAAATATATTGGCGTCAAGCTTGACATATGATTTAAATCCATGAAGGTGTAATTTAATAGCGATGGAGGCATAATAATGGTTTACTGTGCAAATTGTGGTAAAGAGTTATCTGAGGACATGAATTACTGCCCATACTGCGGTGCGCGTCAAAAAGCGGTCAGCCGAAAAGAATATGAAGTAGCACCGGACGATTTAATCTCAAAAGTTAAGGAGCTAATACGTAAGGGAAACGTAACCAAAATAATAGTTAAGAATGAACGTGATGAAACCCTGCTGGAAATGCCTGTAACCATCGGTTTAATAGGAACCCTACTTGCTCCATGGGTTGCCGCATTGGGGGTTATAGCGGCCTTAGCGACAAAATGCAAAATAATAGTTGAAGAAAAAAGGGTAGAGGAAACCCAATCTGGTTGAGGCGGTAACATGCTTGAATTACGTATTGGACATAGAGGCGCAAGGGCATATGAGCCTGAAAACACCATACGTAGCTTTGCAAGGGCTATTGAGTTAGGCGTAAACGCTGTTGAGCTCGATGTTCGCAAAACAAAGGATAACGAATTGGTGGTTATACACGATGATAAGGTTGACAGAACAACTAATGGTAAGGGATTAGTCGGCGAATTAACTCTTAAAGAAATAAAGAGTTTCGTAACGGATAAGGGTGAGAAGATACCGACTTTGGAGGAGGCCCTAGATTTTCTTGACAGGAAAGTTAAGATACTTATAGAGTTGAAGGAGGTCGGCGTGGAAGATAAGGTTATGAAGATTGTTAAAGATGAGGGTTTAGAGGATAATGTGATAATAATATCATTCCATGAGGAAGCATTGAGAAGGATTAGGGAAATAAACGATAAGGTTGAGATGGGCTTAATCTATGTTAAACATAAAGATCCAATAAAGGCGGCTCTGGATCTTAAGGCTAATTATCTGCTTCCAATGTATAAGTTTGTGCATTCAGCATTCGTGAAGAAAGCCCATCAAAACGGTCTAAAAGTAATCGTTTGGACAATAAATACCCCTGAGGAAGCGCATGAATATGCGAATAAAGGCGTTGATGGGATAGCCAGCGATAGGCCGGACATACTGAAGCAGATAGATTAATTCTTCCGAGAAAAAGTTGCTTAAACATAAAAATAGTGGAGTGATAAAGAAAAATCAGCGTCTAACCAGCATAGTTTTTATCTCAAACTTCTTAAGCTCCAATGAAACCTTACCGCCGTGAACCTTAAGGGTTTTTATAGGTTTCTCCATCAAATCCGCCTCGTAGGCTTCTCTAACATTGAAGGCGAATTGAACCTCGGCTTCAGCGCCTTCGCCCGTTGCATCATAAAGTCTAATAATAATATCATCCGAATCTTCGGATTTTTTAATGCATGATATAACAACATTGTCCGGTTTAACCCTTAATAAGCTTCTCTCCTCAGGTTCGCAGGGATTAGATCCCGCTTCTGATCGAACTAGAATTGGGTAAGCTTTAAGCGGATGATTCAGCTCGTAGCCAATTCTGAACGTTAAAGATTCTTTCCAATCTCCGCTATGCGGGTAGAGCGAATACGTTATTTCATGGACTCCCTGATCCGGCTTCGGATCCGGGCTGTAGCTTGTTCTAATCAGCGTCATCCTCAACGTGCTGCCCTTCACGTCGAAGCCATATTTACAGTTATTAATTAGGCTTAGGCCGTATTCTTCATCCGATAGATCAACCCACCTTAATGCTGGAACCTCTGTTCCATCAGGTACTCTCTCAATGTATCCGAAAGGTATTTCGAAGCTAGCCCTAGCTCTGCCAAGTATCGGTGTGAATGAAACCTTAAGCATAGGCGCTTCAGTTTTATCATCTGAGATTTCCCGCCAATCAATGATGGTGTAAAAGTCTATTCTCGGAGGGCCTCTGTAGAGGCTTATGTATTGGTTGATTTCTGAGTTACGGTATTGCCACTTAACTCTCACTGTTGCTTTAACAGGTCCGTTCTCAATAAGATCAACACTAGCGTTTCTAAGGTTCTCTATGCGGGAAATTTCTCCAATAATCCATGCTGACATTGGATGAGGAATTTCGTAGAGAACCTGCATAAGATTGCTGAGAACCGGCTTAGTGAACTGATATCTGTCCTCTTTAAACACAAAACGCTTATTCACCTTATCATAAAGAGATTTTATGGTGCCGGATGAACTGTTTATTTCAAGCCTAAAATGCTCGTTTTCCATGATATTATCGTTTTTCGCTAAAAATTTTTCCTTCGAAGTATCACCCTCAACAATATAATATGTCATGTACCCCAATGACGGCGCATGTGCTAGAAACGATATCTCGTCGCCGCATGCTTGAACTGGACTTTTATATTTATTGTCATAAGATATAGCCACAGGGTTTCTAGGAATCAAGTTTCTCGGCATTTTAACCTTTACGATATCTAAGCGGTCCCATGACAAGGTATTGAAGACGACTATCGGTATGCCGTCTCTTGAGAGATTTATCCTATCGGATAGAGATTTAACCGCGGAATTTATTACGTCCTCACATGCTTCAATGGATTCTTTAGCCAATCTTCTCGGGTAGATATAGGCTTCAGCGATTCCGCTTCCGTCAAGGATATCGTGAAACTGGTTGAACAAAGCCTTTAGCCAAGCTTCCTTTAAGCGGCTCCAGGGATGGATATTCGCAAGAATGCCTAGGACTTCAGCATCCACAAGCAATGCTTCGCAAAGCCTATTGTAGCGTTTAATATCGCCATGTGTTGTGTAGCATCCATCAAAAGTGAACTGCAGCTCATCGCTGATAACTGGCACAGGAAGATTTTTCTCCTCAATCTCCCTCTCAGCATCCTCAAAAAACCTATGGGTGGAACTGAAAATGACATTGGGCATGGCGGGCTTCCTCCGGATTTCATAGGCTGCCTCAATATCATCAACTGTTGCTCCGCCACCATGGTTCCCGGCGCCATAGACGAACATGCTTGTTTTCAGCCCGTAGCGTTCGTATAGATCCATGGCTAAATCAACAATGTTTTTAGGCGTCACAACATTATTATAGACGCTTGTAAATGCTAAAACCCTCGACCCGTCAGGCCCCTCCCACCAGAATAACGGGTACCCCCTGCCGCAACGCATAAAGTAATAGTATTTTATGCCGGATTTCCTTAAAATCTGCGGCAACGTCCATACGTGGCCGAAAGTGTCCGGCTCCCAGCATACCTTCGGCTTAAAATTAAACTTTTCATTGATATATCGTTTGGCGTGGAGGAATTGCCTAATTAATGCTTCTGTTCCGGCCATGTTAAGATCCGCTTCAACCCACATTGACGCGGTTATATCCCAATTTCCTCTGCCAGCGTACTCCCTTATCTTCTCAAAAATGCTGGGAAAACTGTCCTCAGCAATCTTATATGTTACGGCTTGGCTCTGCGAAAAATGGAAATCCCCATATGTATCCATAAGCTTAATCATTGTGGAAAAAGTATCTCGAACAGTGTTAACAGTGTCTTCCCAGGGCCACAGCCAATTCATGTCTATGTGTGCATGAGCCACAAGGTGAACCTTAAATTCCTTAGATTTTTGTGAGAGAAATGACATCTTGCTTCTGGCTTTCTCAATCTCATTTATTAAGCTCGGTAAATCACGCGTGAAAACGCTGGAATCGAACTCTTCTAAAACTCTTCTAGCGGAATCTTCATCTAAGAATCTTGCAAACCTAATCTCATGGATAAATGAGTCTATTTCAAACGCTACTTTCTCAACATTACTGTAAGTGATGTGGAATTCCGGAATTTCAACTGGCTCAGTTTTTGGAAATAAATGTATCGCTATTACATGCTCCCTTCCAGGTTCAGCCATCTCATCCAGCAGTATTTTGGGCCTAAGCTCCAGCCAGTATTCTGCGCTTAGAACTTTCCTTCCGTCAACAAAAATTTCGCTTCTATCTAATATCGCCGAGGATGAAAGCTTCACTATGGAGTTTCGGGTTTTCACCCCCTGAACCTCTTCTGGAATAGTTATCTTGCATCTAAGCCAAGCCTCGCCTTTTCTAGCATCGAATTGAAGCGGCAACCTAACGGTCTCCCATGAGGAGTCGTCAAACTCTAATCTGTAAGCTTCCGGGGCTTCACCCTGAAAGAATCTCCATAAAATCTTATTTCGATAGCCAGTTAGCCCCTCATACTTATTTTTCAAGATGCTTAAGATCGCTGAAAAAATATCCTTAGAATCTGGGCTGAATTCCACAGATATCCCTCACATGAAATGTTTGTCTTAGAAAATAAATTTATGGGAAAAATAAATTTGAGGATTTTAAGCAGCTATGCTGGAACAGTTACCCAGACGCCTTTCTCCGCGGATTCCTGTATTGCGCTCATTACTTCCTGACATTTCAATCCATCGTAGAATGTTGCACCCATAGGGGCTACGGGCTTATCGTTAACTATGCAGTCTATGAAGTGATGGATTTCATGCACAAAAGTGTGCTCCCACCCAATTATGTGCCCATGAGGCCACCAGTATTCTATGAATGGATGAACTGATTCCGTAACAAGTATGGTTCTGAAGCCCATTCTGTCCGATGGGTCTCTTCTAGAATAAACTTCAAGCTCATTGAGCCTTTCAAGGTTAAAGCATATTGAGCCCTCTGTTCCATGAATCTCCACCCTCTGATAGTTCTTTCTTCCAGCGCAGAATCGAGAAGCCTCTAAACTGCCTATAGCGCCGTTTTTGAATCTAACCAGCGAGATGAAGGCATCATCAACGTCTACCTGCCCCTTCTTTGAGGGGTCTTCCGGCAGCGGGCGCTCCTTAATGAATGTTTCAGTCATCCCGCAGACCGATGTTATGTCTCCAATTAGAAACCTCGCTAAATCTATTATGTGCGAGCCTAAATCTCCAAGCGCTCCTGATCCAGCGACGTTCTTTCGCAATCTCCAAACCAGAGGAAAGTTCGGATCCATAATCCATTCTTGGAGATAAACCGCTCTAAACTGGAGAATCTTGCCGATGTATCCTTCATCTATAAGTTTTTTAGCCAATCTTATGGCTGGGACAAAGCGGTAGTTGAAGGCGGTCATATGTTTAACTCCGGCTTTTTCAGCGGCCCTATACATTTCTCTGGCTTCTTCAACGTTCATTGCGAGGGGCTTTTCGCATAGCACATGCTTTCCGCTTTCAGCAGCTGCAATTACTGGGGCTGAATGCATGTTATTCGGTAAACAGTTGTCAACAATCTCCACTCTTTCATCTTTAATTATGTCTCTCCAATCAGTATAGTAGGTTTCGAAGCCGTATCTGGCGGCGGCTTCAGCAACAGCATCTTTAGTCCTGCCAACTATGGCTATGAGCCTAGGCTTAGCCGGCGGCGGATAGAAGAATATTGGCATTTTAATATATGCGTTTGCATGTGCCTTGCCCATAAATGCGTATCCTATTAATCCGATGCCTATCTCCCTAATTTCACCAGCTTTCCCCGCAACCTTACCCATCCGCACAAATCCCACTTCTTTTTCTTCAGCCATGGTTTTCACCACCAGATTTTTTCGAGGGGAGCCTTTATGATCAGCGGCTTAAGGAACGCTATGCATTTCTCGCATCCATCTTCGCGGCTCATTACGGGATCTTCATGCTCATAGCTCAACACATAGTTGTATCCAACCTCTAGGAGAGCAGTCATAATCCTCTTCCAGTTTATGTCTCCCCATCCGACAACCCTGAATCTGAAGCCCCTATCTGGTCTACGCCATGAACCGGTCGGTATGCATCCGGATGTTGGAAGATTTTCTTTAACGAGTTCAGCGTCTTTTGCATGCGCATGATAAATTCTGTCCCCAAATTTTTTGATGAATATAACTGGATCTATTCCCTGCCAAAGCAGGTGGCTTGGGTCGAAGTTGAAGCCAAACTCCTTTCTGCCGTTTATAGCTTTTATCGCCATCTCAGCGGTTTCAATATTATAGGCTTGCTCCTGCGGATGAACTTCATGCGCAAACTTAACGCCGTGAGCTGCGAAATGATCCAGTATTTCACCCCAGCGTTCAGCGAATATCTCGAAGCCTCTCTCAAAAATCTTCTCATAAGCCGGTGGGAAAATGTACCATGCGCCCCAGTTGGGAGCCCCTATGAAGCCATTTACAACCGGCACGTCAAGTGCCGCCGCTGCCTCAGCAGTCTTCTTCATGCGTTCCATGCCATATTTTATTTTTTCCTCAGGTGTACCCTTAAACCATTCATCTGTTGATTCATCATGAGGCCCGAGAACAAGCTGCCCTTCAAGGTGATTGCTTAATCCAGATATGATTAACCCATATTTCTCCACTATTCTCTTATATTCCGTTGCGCCTCCGCTGAGAATCTTATTGATATCTATGTGATTGCTTCCCCTCCAAGCTGCTATTTCTACGGCTTCATAGCCAAGTTTCGACACGTAATCTAGGACCTTCTCAAGGCTTAACTCGTTGAAAAGTATCGTGAAGATTCCTATCTTCAAGGTTCACCCTCCAATTTAGCAATTATTAATTTCGTCCATGCGCATAAATAGTTTATTATATTTCGACATTTTCAAGATCCTCCTCTTCACGCTGCTCATAATCTTTCTCCAGACTGTAGCGTCTAGTTCTAACATCGCAGCTAATTTTCCCCTCTTCGAAGAGCTTTCTCAGAGACCTAAAGACTGATTTAGGCTTCTTATTCAGCCTCTCAGAAATCTCCATCAGGGTTAGGGGCTCCGATTTGCTTAGAAGATTCAGGATTTCATCCTCGAGTTTACCCATTGGATCACCGCCATATAGCAGTATATAGGCTTTCAAGCCCCTTTATTAAATTTAATAATATGGAGCGATAACTAAAAATAAGCCTGCAAATTTTATTTAAGCAGTGAAAAATTTGGGGAAATGCTTACTCTGCGGGGACAGTTCACCTTTAATATCAGGCAACTTAGGGTTATGCGCCAAATGCATAAAAGAAAAGCCTGATCAGGCGTTAAGCATGATTAATTTAGTGCGTAAGAGAATCCGCGGAATCTTCGATTTACCCTCAAATCCGCCTAAAAGCCCAGATGGTGTAGCATGCGGCATGTGCGCAAATAGGTGCATGATGGGACGGGGAGAGAAGGGATTCTGCGGATTGACAAAAAATATTGAGGGGCGGCTAATACGTTTAGGCGGAACATCAGATAGGGGGATTCTAGAATGGTACTATGATCCCCTTCCAACAAACTGTGTTGCATGGTGGTTCTGCCCAGGCTGCACAGGAGCCGGATATCCAAAGTATGCTTATAAGCCATCCGCTGAGGTTGGCTACGTGAACCTAGCCGTTTTCTATGGAGCATGCAGCCTAGACTGCCTCTTCTGCCAAAACTGGCATTACAGATATCTATCTCAAAGGCTAAGCCCATGTATGAGCAGCGAAGAGCTTGCGGATAAGGTTAACGCAAAAGTTTCTTGCATATGCTTTTTCGGAGGAGACCCATCCGTCCAGATGCCGCATGCGATAAAGACAAGCGAGAAAGCTCTGGAAAAAGCGGGGGGACGTATACTTAGAATATGCTGGGAAACCAACGGCAACATGCTTAAAGATTTTGCTGAGAAAGCCGCCGAACTCTCATTTAAAAGCGGAGGGATTGTGAAGTTCGATTTGAAAGCTTGGGATGAGAATCTTTATAGGGTTCTCTGCGGCGTGTCCAATAAGCCTTCTTTCGAGAACTTTATGATTATAGGCGAAAAATATTTCAGGGATAGGCTTGAAGTTCCGGTTTTAACAGCCAGTACGCTTCTAATTCCGGGATATGTGGACGCTGGAGAGGTTAAGCAGATAGCTGAATTCATAGCCAGCATAGACCCACGTATACCATATGCGCTGTTAGCCTTCTACCCTCAGTATTTCATGGATGATCTTCCCACAACGAGCAGAAAGCATGCCTACGAATGCTATGAAACGGCTAAAAAATACTTGAAAAATGTGCAGATTGGAAATATACATTTGCTTTCCTAAAATAAAGAAACCACGTTAAAACTTATAAGTTGGAGATTTTCTGTCAATATTTGATATTTCATCCCCCATAAAAATGACGCTAACTAATATTTATGGAGGGCCGAATATGGGCGAGAAGAAAACGTTGAGGAGAAACCGTGACCCATCAAAGCTCCTAGATGAATGCGAGCTGAAAATGGCTAAGTTAACGCTGAGAATGACTAAGACAGCTATGAAACTTAGAAGGAAAAGAGGGGAGGCACCTTATATTATTTAAGCCCATCAGGTCCTCTCAGCGACCATAATTTATGATCCCAGCAGTGAAAATAGCGATACGCGCGCTACTGCGTAGACTAAATCTAGGGACGCATGCAGCCTAGAAGCGATTCTAACGCTGAGGAATTGAACCATATCGTGTTCTTAAATGGCCGCTAACAGCGTCGCCTATTATAGTTGCTCATAATCTTCTGAACCTTTACGGTTGAAGATTCCTTCGCCGTCATCTGGGAAGCCTCTAAGCGGTCTCCTTAAGCGTTTCCTGCGAATTTACCGGGTCTCTTCCAATTTTTCTTTTTAGCAGATTAGTCTTCTAGAAAATCTTATTTAAGGCTATTGCGCTTATCACGCATAATCAGCTGTTCGAATTAAGATTGGGGGATCGATACGAAAATAAACGCTGGATTAATCGGTTGTGGAGCGATAGGTACAGTTATAGCTGAGGCAATAGATAGCGGAAAAGCTGGGGAAATGAGCCTATTAATAATTTATGATATCATCCGTGAAAGAGCTGAGAAATTATCTTCTAAACTTAGCCATAAACCTCTGATAGCTGAAAATATAGATGAGATTCTTAACAATGATGATATTCAAATAGTTATAGAGGCAGCCTCTCAGGAAGCGGTTAAGCAGTATGCAGTCAAGACTCTGCTGAAGAATAAAGATTTAATGGTGATGAGCGCGGGAGCTTTACTTGATGAAACACTTTTTAGCAGCATATTGGAGGCTGCCAGAAGAAATGGCAGAAGGGTTTATGTGCCTTCAGGCGCAATAGTTGGACTTGATAATATTAAATCGGCAGCTGTGGGACGTGTTGAAGAGATCACGCTGACAACTAGGAAGCCGCCAATAAGCTTTGAGGGTGCACCTTACATAGAAAAGAGTAAGGTGAATTTATCATTAATTAAGGAGCCGCTTGTCTTATATGAGGGAGCTGCCAGAGAAGCCGTTAAGCTTTTCCCGCAGAATGTTAATGTTGCGGCTTCGCTGAGCTTAGCCGGCATAGGTCCAGATAAGACTAAAGTTAAGATAATAGTTGATCCAAACATAAAGCATATAGTTCATGAGATTCATGCGAGGGGAGATTTCGGCGAGATCTACACAAAAACAGTCAATAAGCCTTTCCCAAACAATCCGAGAACGAGCTATATAGCCGCCCTTTCAGCTATAGCAACATTAAGGAAGATAAGTGGAAGCATTATTATTGGAACTTAATTTTTATAAGCGCCAGTTTAAGTCATTTAACTCTCAGTCAGCAGGTTTAATATTGCAAGGGTCGCATACAACGCCTCCTCCGTCCGCACGGTCTCAGTGGCCTGTTTAGGCACCGTATTAATTATAAAATCCACTATATCGCTTAGCTCAACACCTTCCTGCCTAACAATTTCTTGAAGACCCTGTGTTGGCGACCCAAAAGCTATAAGCACCTTTTTTGATTCTGCCCATCTCCTTAACAGGGCATCTTTAACCTTCATGAATGGTTCACCCCATCTTGAGGTCGCTATGGTTAAATCGAAGCCGCCGCTTTTAACCATGCGGCTGAAGGGCACACTTGAAACTTCAACTTTATATCCCCAGTAAACATTAACATCCTCCGGTTTGGCTAATATAGCCCTTGGATTATCGCCGTCGCTGATTATTTTGACGGTTATGCGTTTTCCCTGAGGTGCACTGGCACCTTCAATGCGGATCGGCTGCTCCACGCCGATGTCAATAAGCAGCCCCGTTTTGTCTTTCGATATGACGACGCCTTCCCTGAATTCTCCTACTTTCAAATATTTCTTTCTATTCTTTATCGGATGATGAGGTGTCCTTAGCGGCGGCAGGATGCCGGCATAGCGCAGTTCAGGCACTATTTTAAACAGTCTTTTCCTAAGATACTGCGGCGTCTCCATGTAGGATAGGATTGTTGCAACAAACCTTAAGTCTCCGGACTGATCTGCGCTGAGAATATCCGGATAGATTATGACTTCATCAACTCGGAAAATCGCCAGCGCCCTACCTATCAAGCCAACTTTAAAAGTCTTCTCTCTCTGATGCGGAGTATCTGAGGCTATCGATGCAGGTATAGCCACGCAGATCTTTACGCTGCGCTTTAATGGCTGAACTGACAGGTTCTTTCCCCTATATCTGGAGCATTCCTAGCATCTTGTAAAAATGAACGTGCCCTACTTTATATATTCCTCGAAAAGTTTCTCCGCTTCCTGAAGGGGCAGGATCTTAGATGGATGCTTGAATGCATATGCCGATATGGGTAGAATATGCCCTGCATCCCCCCTGTTTAAAGCAATTTTAACGCTGCGTATAACATCCAGCAATATTGAGCCGGCGTTTGGAGCATCGAGCGTGTTCAGTCTTATCTCCATCTCAAATGATGCGCCTCCGAAGTATGTGCCGGAAACCCATATGTAGCTGTCACGTCTATTGCCTAGGAATTCAACGAAGTCTGTTGAACCTGCTACCACTGAGGCTTTATAGGGCAGGGTGGATTCAACGGTTTTAGTCTTAATTATCCGTTTTGTACCCCAAACCCGTTCAATATCTGCCGACTCCATTCCTCCCCCAACATCCAGCTGATATGTTTCTGATATTGAAACGCCCCTTTTAGCCAGCGCTTCAAGAACAGTTTTATGTATGAATGTTGCGCCAACCTGATCCATTAGATCGTCCCCAACTATTGGTAATCCAGCCTTATGGAAGCGTATATCCCAAGCCGGGTCGCTTGCAATGATCGTGGGCGTCGCGTTGATAAAGGCGCATCCAGCCTTCAGGGATTCCTCAGCATACCAGAGCGATGCCTTCTGCGCCCCACCCGGTAAGAGGTTAATCACCATCTCCACGCCGCTCTCCATAAGCTTCCCGGCGACATCAACCTCTCTTGAAGCGTCAACCTCAATTATTTTCCTAGCATACTCGTTCAGCCCATCCATAACCGGTCCCTTAAGGACCTCTACTCCCAGCCTTGGAACCTCAGCGATTTTCGGGGAATTGTTCGGCGGGGCGAAAATTGCCTCTGAAAGATCTTTTCCAACCTTCCCTTTCGCCACATCGAAGGCGCAGACGAACTCTACGTCTTCAGGATGGAAGCCTCCAATATTCGGATATTTTAGTCCCTTATAACCTTCCTTTCCGGCGCTGCTGTAATAGTATACGCCTTGAACAATAGCCGAGGCGCAGTTACCAACACCAATTAATCCAACTCTAATCTTTGCCAAGTGGATCACCCAATAAAGGAAGATATTAGAGAAGAAAGATATATAGCCTTTGAATCCATAAAGAAGTCTTGGTGCTCTCCCAATTATGAATGGCTCAAAAATCGGCTTCAGCAGCGCTCTAATCACTGGAGGCGCCGGCTTCATAGGAAGCCATTTAGTTGATAGGCTTATGGAAAGCGGAGTGAATGTCACTGTGCTTGATAATTTAAGCGCTGGAAAACTCAGTAATATATCAAGATGGCTTGACAATTCAAGATTTAAGTTCATTATGGGCGATATGCTAAACCCAGGCGATGTTAAGAAATCCATGGGTAATTGTGAAATTGTTTTCCATTTAGCAGCTAACCCGGATGTGCGAATAGGGGCTTTCAACACAAGAATTGATTATGAACAGAATATTCTCGCAACATATAATCTTCTAGAAGCCATGCGGGAAAGCGATTGCAGGAGCATCGTGTTCACCTCAACATCAACTGTTTATGGTGAGGCGAAAAAGATGCCGACGCCTGAAGATTACGGTCCGCTGAAACCCATATCGCTCTACGGCGCCTCTAAGCTGGCTTGTGAGGCGCTGATCTCCGGCTATTCGCACCTGTTTGGATTTAAGAGCGTAATATGTAGGCTCGCAAATATTGTTGGCTCCAGAAGTGGGCATGGCGTCATATATGATTTCATAAATAAATTGAGAAGCAACCCGAAAACTCTGGAAGTTCTAGGTGATGGAACGCAGAGAAAATCCTACTTATATGTGGATGACTGCGTTGAGGCTCTTCTCATAGCATCGGAGAAATCCCGTGAGCAGGTTGAAATATACAATGTCGGTTCAGAGGACACCGTTAATGTGGCGACAATAGCGAGGATAGTGATTGAAGAGATGGGACTGAGCGATGTTGAAATAAAATATACGGGAGGGGTGGATGGCGGAAGAGGATGGAAGGGAGATGTCAAAGAGATGCTTCTAGATATATCGAAAATAAAGAGGTTAGGGTGGAAACCCAAATTAAACAGTGCGGAAGCGGTTAGGAGAACATCTAAATGTATAATTTCAGAGATTTACCAAAGCGGGCAAGGATAAAGCGAAACTCAATGGGCAACATTATAGTTCTGTCAATGTTCCCTACGTGAAATATTTCATTTAGACATTTACTTGAATGGGAGCGACGCCTCACCTTGCTTTCAATTTTTGCAGAATCACTCTATTGCTTTCTTCAGGTTTGGAATGAATCTCCTTTTTTCCACCCTTTCGCAGAGAGCATGCGCTATTAATGGTAATGCTATTGTAGCGTCGCAGTAACATGTAACTCTCCTACCGTCCCTAGAAATTTTCCCCCATGAGATGGCCTCCTCAAGCGTGCATCCTGAAAGGCCGCCGAAAACAGGGTTATCCGTGGTTATCTGTATGGCGTATTTATGCGGATAATACCATTCACCTGTGGATTCACGTCGGCCGCCGTTTTTACCTTCTATTTTTATATTTTCATTTTTCAATGTTAGAGAGACGGTCATAAGCTGCGTGATATCCTTTGGGACCCCTCCGCCAATGTAAATCACACCGGTTTTTCTGCTTAATTCTCCCACCTTCATTAATTGTTCAAAGTCCTTCATCCCGTCGATTATTAACCTATGTCCCTTATTTAACGCCATTAGGAAGGCTTCCCCATACGCGCTGTCAGCAATAGCGGGGCAGAAAACGGGAACATCATTTCTCCAGGCAGCTGAGACGATGCTGTCTATGCCTTTTTCATTTAAATGTTTTCCAAAAATGGATAGGAATTGAGCGGAAGAGTAAGGTTTATCCGGATCCGTTTTGCGCAATATGCAATCCAATATTAAATATTCCATTCTGGTGTAATCAATCTCCGTTCCATAGGTATCATAGTATCTGACAACCCCCGCTTTTAGGAGGACTTCATCGTCAATATTGGGGTCT
>CAYPJR010000006.1:31453-35112 GCA_964411115.1 uncultured Candidatus Bathyarchaeia archaeon
ATAGTATCTGACAACCCCCGCTTTTAGGAGGACTTCATCGTCAATATTGGGGTCTCCCCGGTAATAGGCTGAGCCCATGGCTGGGATTATATCTTCCGAGATGTTAGCGCCCGTCGACACGAGAACATCTATAAATCTGTTTTCAATCAGCCACTTCACTATTTTATATTGTCCAGCTGTGCTCATTGAACCAGCTAATCCCATAATGATTGTAAGTTCCTCCTGATTTAGCATTTCTTCCCATACATCCGCAGCTTCGCCTAAAGTTCTTCCCTGAAAAGATGTTTTCGACATCTCTCTAAGAAGCTGAGATATGCTTTTCCCCTTACTAACCTCTATATCTTCCACCTTATTATTTAACAGATTTTTCATCATGGCTCTATTTTTTTATTTTCTCTCTTACAAGATTGCTGATCCAATATTATAAGCAGATCATTAATAAAAGTTTCTCAAATTAAGGGCTTGTCCAATAATTATTTTTCGCTTAGCCATCGTCGTCTCATGCTCCCTAATTATGGAGCTCACAATTTTAGGTTTAGAAAGCCGACGGAACCCTATTTGAAGATTTTAAGTCTTGAAGGAGATGTTTAACCCATCTTCGGACATGCTGAGAACACCTCAATAAAAAATAAGCATTAACTTTATAGTAATATTTTTAAGTATAAAATCGTAGCAGTTTCAGCTAAAGTTAACAAAGAATTAAGGAAAAACTCTCAGCGTAAATGAAGCCAATATAATATTAGATGCATTTATGGAAGTCTTCATGAAGCTTAAAAAGCCTGATAGTGAAAGCAGCCTAGAAATACTGAAAAACGCTGTGAAAGAAGGATTAACATATTATGATGCAGCCTATATTCAAGCCGCAGTTGAAAATAATCTACCCTAGTCACGGATGATGAACAACTTCATAGGGCAGGTAAGAAATACGTGAAGGTAGCAACAAGCGATGAGACCAGCAAATAATTGAAACAATAACGACGCTATATTAAAGTTCTTTTCATATCCTCTAACAATGAAGTTTAAGCCTTCCTTCACGCTATATTTTTCTCAGAGATCTTCCGTATTGCCTCTAAGCCCCTTGATTTTTAGAGCTAACTCTAAGATCATCCTCATCATGAAGCGTTTATTACGCCTTTTCCCGTCAGGTTCCTGGGCTGTGAAGCGGTTAATTCTCCCCTTCTTCGTTTTCTTCTCCAATATCTTTATGCGCTGATTCCTCGGTTTCTTTCAGCAGCGCCGATTTCTCTATTGATGCTTCTTTCATAACGTTTTCTGCGACGTATATGTCTGCGCCCGCTCTCACCGTCAGCGCTATAATATCGCTTGGTCTACCGTCAACCTCAACCTCGTTTCCCCCGGACTCCAGGATGATTCTCGCTAGAAACCTGTTCGACTGGAGATCGTAGATTTCTCCCCTCTTAACTTTAACGCTTACTCCATTAAGCACCCTCATCATGAAGTCGTGGGTGTTCGGTACTGGTAATTGAAAGCCTCTAACAGCGGCAGCTATTGATGAAGCCTCCGCATCGCCTACAAGCATCACTAAAACCCTTTCCATATCATCCTCGAGGAGAAGAACCGGCGTTGGACCATAGGGAGCATTAACCTGAGCAAACCCCGAAACTTGAACTTTAACAAAGTCTTCCATACAACTACTCTCATTCCGCAGTTCACATACTTCTTGCTCTTCCCAGATTATATACCTTTGGGTATGATTAATGTTTCACGGTCCAATTCATTCCATTTTTCACATAGAATTGCCTTCAAACAGCATTTCAGATATAATGCACGTCAAAAAGCCGCGATTTAACCGTAATGGATACGCATCTCGCTACGGAATCATCAAACGTTAAGATGGTAGATGACCATTTGCTTTCCGTTAGAGTCTAACTTTTTCTCCTTCATGGAGTCCCGGTTGGATTTAAAAACGATGACTTTCTATTCTTCTTTCTATTCTTTTTCTTAAGATCTTGCTGCATTTTTCGCACCGCTCGTACCATAGCTTCTCATATTCATTTTGGGGTACAACTCTGTTTTTAAGGTCGGCTATTGTTTGTATTCTTTCCATCTTGCACCATTCTACGCAGATTTTATAAGCATCCCAGTCAAGCTCCTCATCCTCCCAATACGTTGGGACCTCTGAGAATCCGCAGAGAAAAGCTGCAAAAGCCCTTGTATGTCCATCTACAATCACAACCTCATCCCCAAGCCTCTTAACCGGTATAGGTTCCATCGATTTAGGATCATTGACATTAAATTTTTTCATAACTTCAAATAGCTTTTCATAACAAATATAGAGCTGACTAGGCTGCATCGCATTTAATCTCATCATGAAAACTTTCTTAGCCATAAAAACACGCTACATTGTGAAGCCTTACGCTTTTTATTTTTAAGTGGTGGGGCTGGCCGGACTTGAACCGGCGACCTTTCCCCGGAGCAGGATGCCATTATCGGCAATCTTGCTCCTACGGGTTTCCTCAACGCTCCAGACCTTCTTCATCCCCCTTTTAAAGGTCCGCAAACCCGTATATTTCTGGTTCTGGAGCCCCTAACGGCGGCGGCGACTTAAGCCGCTTACAGTCGTCATACCTTTCTAGCAGCTCACATCATGTGAAGCTGCTGCTAGACTACAGCCCCTAAAAATTTTAGGAAACTTTTCACGCTTATATACCTTATCTTTTTCCATTAATCAAAGTCGTGCTGAAGGTTTCAATAGTATCTGCAATTTTTTGTGATCAATAGGCTGCTCATTCAAAAATTGGAGGAGTGGAAGCAAGGGAGCATATGGGCTGCTATATTTCCTCACATGCACCTATGAACCTTTTATACCATTTATACCCGTTTTCGTCCACCGCATGTATTTCTATCGGTGCGTCGATGCGCCCATATATTTTCGCCTTGAGCTCCGCCGCTTTCTCCCCGTCCATGTTTTCCATAACTATAAGTATGTCTATGTCGCTTGCCGCCGTATATCTACCTTCAACGACGGATCCGAAAACGTAGATTTTTGCGTTTAAACCTTCCTCGGCAACTATTTCTTTAACCCTCTTGGCTATCTCCCTATAATTTTTTAGATGCCTCAGATTTTTCATACCCTCGTCAACATATATGCTGAATGAGTTATGCGTTTTCAACCACGCTCCTGAATCTTTCTTCGACGAACCTTAACATTGCTTCAACCTCAGCTCTCTCGTATCTTCTTGGCAAGTATCTTGACCCTATATATGCGTCCTCTATTTTTGTAAGCATAACTATGTCGTTTAGCAGAGTCTCCACTTCCCTGGTGATTTTGGATAGCTCTCTGATGAGCCTTAAAATAGAATGTGTCCTCGGGTAAGTGCCTGTTTTAACTAGGAGTTTATATTTTAATATGAGTTGGCAGTACTGCTCTATGTTGAAGGCAGCAAGGTCATAGACGCCTTTATCAAAGAGATCCCTAGCATTCCGCAAGAAGTCCTCCGCCCTTTCCCTGATAGTCTCGGCTTCTTCAAAGCTCAAACGTAATCACCACTAAGATTAACCTCCACATTAAACTTTAACGTAATGTAATTAATAATATATTGTTTGCTTAATGGCGTTCTGATAAATAAAGAGACTTACGCATCTATTGCTAAAACGAAAAGGTTAAAAATAAGCGTGAAACTAAAATTTTTGGATTG
>CAYPJR010000007.1:0-25572 GCA_964411115.1 uncultured Candidatus Bathyarchaeia archaeon
GGAAATTCCGCGGGATAAGCCGTCATTTTATGGATAGGATGCACTGCTGATCTTAAAAAATAAAACTTAAATAATATGTTTTTCAAGTGGTTTAATCTATGGAGGAGCATCAAGATTGGTTAAAGTTAAAACGCCAATAATACTTGTGAACTTTAAAACTTATGCTGAAGCCACCGGTGAAAAAGCCCTAAAATTGGCTGAGATGGCTGAGAAGGTCAGCGATGAAACTGGCGTATGCATTGGTGTGGCCCCTCAATATGTGGATATAGCCATAATAGCCGGGAAAGTTAATGTTCCAGTCTTCGCCCAGCATATAGATCCCATCCCTTATGGAAGTTTCACTGGACATGTGCTTCCTGAATCGGTAAAATACGCAGGTGCGGTGGGAACATTAATTAATCACTCTGAGAAACGCCTAAAGCTCGCTGATATAGACGCTGCTATAACCAGGGCTCATGAAGTTGGGTTAATATCTGTTGTATGCACAAATAACACTCCAGTGAGCGCCTCAGCCGCTGCCCTAAAACCCGAAATGATAGCTGTTGAGCCCCCGGAGCTAATAGGCACAGGCATACCGGTTTCAAAGGCAAGGCCTGAAGTTGTCACAGGCACTGTTGAAGCGGTTAAGAGGATTAATCCTAAAGTTACGGTTCTCTGTGGGGCTGGAATAACAAGCGGTGATGATGTTGCCGCAGCCATAAAGCTTGGAACAGAGGGGGTTCTTGTTGCAAGCGGCATAGTTAAGGCTAAGGATCCATATAAAGTTATGCTTGAATTTGCTGAAGCAACACTTAGGGTTCAACGCTGAAATAGGGGATCCTTTTGAGGGTTGGAGTGGACTGCGCCTTATGCCTATTTCATAGAGGCTACATGGAGATACTTGAAGCCACCGATGACCCTAACCTTAGGTTTAAGGCGATAATCCAGCTTCTCGATATGCTGGCGAAAAATTTTAATCCAGAAGCCATCCCAGCGGTGCTCGGCACGATGCGTGACAGAATAGTTAAGCAGACAACCCGTAACCCCGATCCATATGCGGAGAAGAAGAGAGCCGGCAACATAGAGGCTATGAGGCTTCTTCCACTGGCTGAGAAAGCGATTTTAGAGCAATCTGATCCTGAATTGAGATTTAGAAAGGCATGTCTAATCGCGATTGTTGGCAACATTATGGAATTTAACATTCCGGGGCATACATTCAACCTTAAAGACTTCGGGAGACTCCTCTACGAAGCCGAGGATGATCTGGCGGTGGACGACATCTCCGAGGCGTTTAAAATTGCTGGAAAGGCGAACCTAATTATTTATCTAGCGGATAACGCTGGTGAAATCGCATTTGATATCTTGCTTGTTAAAGAGTTAAAGAATCTATGTAAAAGGGTGGTTGTTGCAGTTAAGGATGAACCGGTCTATAACGATGCAACCATGGAAGACGCTCTATTCGTTGGAATAGACAAAGTGGCTGATTCAGTAATTACAACCGGGACGGACATGATGGGGCTTCTAATTTCTGAATGCAGCATGGATTTCTTAAAGATTTATGATTCCGCAGATTTTGTTGTTGCAAAAGGCATGGGAAACGCTGAAACAATAACGGAGATGGATTTAAACGTCCCCCATCTGCTTCTTCTTAGAACTAAATGTGCGAATGTAGCTAACTACTTTAGGGTGGAAAGAAATAAGAACATCGCTAAAATATTATATCCGGGCAAAAGAATCATGCCTTAAGCTTCAGGGCGGCGCGGAAGCCGAAAATGCTAACTAGGCTGAAAAGTAAGGTGCAAGAATGGATTTTCATAGAAGCCAAGCTGATGCATAAAGCCGGTTTTAGGCCGAACGCAATAAGCGCTCTAGGAGTGATTCTAGGCGCATTATCAGGCATGCTTTATTGGGCTGCTGGGCTCTCCCCGGCTCATACAAGTAGAATCCTTCTTCTACTAGCCCTTGTTACACTTTTATCCTCCGGCTTCTGCGACGCCCTTGATGGAGCATTAGCCAGGCTTTACGGTCAAACAACTGCTCTAGGAGGCTTCCTAGACTCGGTGCTGGACAGATATGTTGATGCAGCAGTTATATGCGGATTAATCCTCGGAGGGTTATGCGATCAATTATGGGGTTTGCTCGCTCTTGTGGGCTCACTGCTCACAAGCTATGTTAGAGCTAGGTCTGAAGCCGCTGATATACCGATGGAGACCGTGGGCATCATGGAGCGTGCTGAGAGAATTTTATTAATTGCAATCGCAAGCATAATAAACATTCTTCAGGCGGATTTCCCCGCATTAAGAATAAGCGTAATAATTCTAGCCGCAGCATCAAACTTCACGGTTGCCCAAAGAGCGCTATACTTCTACAGAAAGGCCTCATCAAAAAAATAAGGAACCGAAGGTTTCACGTCTTCAATTTTCTTTCTTCCCTAGCCCTAACCTTAACTATGCCCCTGTGAACAGCGCATGATACGCAGTAATACAATGTTTCAGTCCGACTCGATATGTAAGCGCCCTTCTGCCTCAACTCTTTAGCCAAAACCGGATCTACAAGCGATATTTGACGCGTAACCTTCTTGGCTTTATCACGCGGAACAAGCTCGCCGCATGCGCTGCAATGAACATAATCGCTTTTACCCTTCTGACCCTTCGAACGTCCCCTACTTTTACGCTTAAATGGCATATCCCTGCATCTCGCTCTATATATTAATCGCTTACGGAAATAAAGATGTTTTTCCCTCTTATACCTTACGTTTTAAGACGCCCTATTTAACTTAACTTTATATATGGTTCAAAAAAGTTTATATATAAATTCATAGAATTAAACTATCTGTAAACCGCAAAAATTCTGCAAATTTAAAAAAATGGGGAAAGAGGTGGGCTTGGAGAATGGCGGCTCAATTTCCGCGGCTTCTAGCCTTTCTAGTAATAGGCTTAATAATAGGGGCTGGTGCAACATACGCATACATGTCATCGACGGTTGGTGCAGCAATAAGCGAACTCAATAATAAAGTGTCAATGCTACAGGACCTAATAAACACCTTAAATCAGACGAAAGAATATAAAATAGGCATCACCCTGCCATTAACAGGAGAACTCACAGATGTCGGGGTGCAGTGGAAAGAGGTTGTAGACATGGCGATCGAAGACTTGAATAATGAGATGAAGAAGTATGGCTTGAAAGTTAAATTCACGCATGTTGTGCAGGACGATAAGACCCAGGATACGCAGGCATTAGCCAACGTGCAAACATTTTATCAGGCTGGAATAAGGGTTGTGATCGGTCCAGCTGCAAGCTTCCAGGTTAAAGCCATAAAAAGCTATGTTGATGACAACAAATTACTGATAATATCGCCATCTTCAACTGCGCCAACGCTTGCAATACCAGGCGACTACATTTATAGAACCGTTGGATCCGATGCTGGACAAGCGAAGGCTTTAGCGGCTTTAGTGAAGTCCCAAGGCATTAATAAAGTTATAGTTTTCCATAGGGACGATGAATACGGCGTGGCATTCGAGAGTTTCTTTGAGAGGGAATTTTCATCCCTCGGCGGCACAGCGATAGGCATGAAGTATGCTTCTGGAAGGGAAGATTATGCGAGCGAAGTGGCGCAGCTAAGCGCGAGAGCAAAGCAGGAAAAAGTTAACGGCATAGTTATAATAACATTCGATACGGACGGCGTTAACATATTAAGCCACGCTAAGGATGACCCATACTTATCATCGCTAAGATGGTTCTCAAGCGAAGGCATACATGGAGCGCGTGGGCTTCTCGAAGAGGACATAGCCAAGTTTATTCAGGCAACAAATCTCTTGGGAACAAGGCCACTTTTCAGGGAGAATCCGTTGCTGCATGATTTTACATCCCGATATAAAAATAGAATGGGACATGATCCACCAGTGTTTTCAGCCAACCTCTACGATGCGATAATGCTCGCCGGGTGGGCTATTATAAGAGCTGGGACATACGATGGTGAAGCCATAAGAAACGCCCTGGTTGAAGTTGCAAAAAGATACTATGGAGTTTCCGGCTTAACAATGTTCGATGAGAATGGAGATAAGCTCTTCCAAGATTACTCTATATGGACCGTTAGGTTGATTGAGGGACAATATCAATATGTTGATGTTGGAAGCTACTCCGGAGGGGTAATAACGCTTTAAAGATGAAAACAATTAAATTTCCTCCCCTTTTATTTATGGAAATCTGACAATCAGCCATAGTTTGTGGGGTAAGATCAATTGGAGATGCCGACGGAGATAATTAATACAATATGGTATACTTGCATCTATGGTTTAATGGCTGTTCCATTAACGTTGAGCTATAGGACAAGCAAAGTTTTAAATTTCGCCCACGGCGTATATGTGACGATAGGCGCCTATGTACCTATCTTAATAGCTAAAGGTTTAGGTATCAGGATATCTCCTCTCCTCGCAATTTTAGTTTCATTCACGGTTGGCGCGTTGCTGGCGATGATAACCCACATTCTCGTTTTTTCACCATTAATCAAGAAAAAATCTACGCCTGTCACTTTAATGATAGCTTCTATGGGCGCATGGATCTTCATTAAATATGCGTTTTATGCTTTTTTAGGAAGCCTGCAGAAAGCCTGGAAGACCCCGCTGTTTTACACAACCCTCAGCATAGAAATTCCACGTTCATTTCTATTCATGGACATAGATGTCGATGCAAAATTCCTGCTTGCTACCATGCTAACAATAACAGTTTTTGGGCTTCTATTTTTATTTCTAAGTAAAACTAAAGCCGGTATGGCTATAAGAGCCATAGCTGATAACCCTGAACTGGCTCAAATATCCGGGATCTCAAGGGAGAAAACCCTGCTTCTCACATGGGCTATTTCAGGAGGAATAGCTGCATTAGGCGGCTTTCTATGGTCTCTATTTGCATATGTTTCGCCGGAAACAGGCGACTCAATAATTCTGCAGGTTTTCGCCTGCTCAGTTATCGGCGGCTTAGTGAGCCTCGCATTGACCTTCATCGGGTCAATAATAATTTCATCATCTGAGAACCTTCTCATAGTCTTCCTTCACAATTACTTAGGGGTCGAACTCAGTTTCCGCCCATTCCTCTCATTCTTTGTTCTTGTAATGACCATTTTAATTAGGCCGCCTGCTGGGGCTGGAGGGGGACTGCCATATAGGTATAAATTTGGAGAAATGCTTAAGAATTTGCTTAAGAGGTGAAGATCTTGTTTGATATCATAAACTTCCTAGTATCTTGGCTTCCCATCTTTGGAATCTACGCCATCTTGGCTTTATGTTTAAATATGGAAGTTGGTTATGCAGGCATGGCGAATTTTGGGCTTGTTGCCTTTTATGGGATAGGGGCTTTCGTGGCAGGTTATGTTTCAATGACAGTTTTTCTTTCATTTTACGGTTATAATTACCCAATTTATAGTCCAGAGGCTATAATAGCAGTTGGGAATGTCTCTGGAAAAACGCCGTGGCTAAACTTAGCTGTATTTCTGCTCTCATTAATTCTCGCCTTCATCATCGCAGGAGCATCCGGATATTTAGTGTCATATCCGACGCTGAGGGTTGGACCGGCGTTTCTTGGAATAACCATACTTAGTTTTGGGGAGATGCTGAGGGTTTTTATGAAGCATTTTACACCAACTGGGGGAGCATATGGAATACTTGGAATCCCACATCCGTTCGCTTGGATACCAGATCTCCTGCTAAAAAATGTTTCATTTCTAATTTTGACGTTAGCAATATTAGCTGGAACCTTTATTTACTTTGAGAGTTTAGCCAACTCGCCCTACGGTAGGCTTCTAAAATCTATTAGGGAGGATGAAGTAGCATCCCTATGTATGGGTAAACCGGTCCCACATGTTAAGGCCGAACTACTTTTTGTCGCTTCAGGCATAAGCGGCATTGCAGGGGCATTATACGCGTTCTATCTTGGAACAGTAACGCCTGACATGTTCATTACAGCCGTCACATTTGAGGTTTGGAGCATGGTTATACTTGGCGGTAAAGGGAATAATTGGGGAGCTTTACTCGGGGCTTCCATATTCTCCCTACTTACTAGAGCAACCTCTATTCTCAATTTTCAATTTCCAGATCTTCCAATCGACCCTAACTATGCTAGGTGGATGATTACCGGGGCCCTAATAGTGATAATTCTCATATATAGGCCTAAAGGGATTCTTTCGGAGAAAACCGTGAAAACAGAAGCCTGGAGGATCTTCGGAGAATATGCTGAAACAAAGAAGAAGATGGCGGCTGCAGCCTTAAAGGTTCTAGGCTACTTAAAGAAGGTTCTTTATTGGTTGATTGGGAAGGAGGCTGGCTGATGGATCCCCTATTAAAAGTTCAAAATGTAAGTAAAAGATTTGGGGGAGTAGAAGCCCTTAAAGATGTTACCCTCGATGTTAGAAGGGGCTCAGTAACTGGTTTAATCGGTCCTAACGGAAGCGGTAAAAGCACACTTTTTAATATTATATCGGGCTTTTATAAGCCGGATTCTGGAAGCGTATACTTTGAGGGGAACCGCATAGATGGATTAAACCCTAACGAAATATATAATATGGGTATATCTAGAACTTTTCAAAACCCGCGTTTATTCAACTCCCTAACAACGCTGGAAAATATGATGTTAAGCCCAAAGGGTCAGAAGGGTGAGAGCATCCTTAAAGCGCCATTTAAAAAAGCCTGGTTAGATGAAGAGGTTCAAATAGCCAGCGAGGTTAAGCGGGTTCTGAAAGAGTTCAGCATGGACGACATCTATAAGACACCGGTCTCTGATCTTTCAGGAGGTCATATAAAAATGGTTGAGACAAGCAAGGGGATACTTGGAAGGGCGAAGCTAATTCTTCTCGACGAGCCCACAGCTGGTGTGCACTACGCTGTGGGGAGAAGACTCTTCCAATACATTAATTATTTGAGAAAAACTTATAATTTAACCTTCTTTATTATTGAGCATAGAATCGACTTATTATTTGATTTCGTAGATTACGTATACGTATTACATATGGGCAGAGTGCTTTCAAAGGGAACCCCAGAGGAGGTTGCATCCGATCCGGAAGTAATAAAAGCATATATAGGCGGAGCCTAAAATGCCGCTACTTGAGGTAAATAACGTTTCATCAGGATACGGAAGAATGCTTGTACTTGAAAACATAAATATCCACGTTAATGAAGGAGAAATAATTGCCCTCCTAGGGCCGAATGGCTCCGGAAAGACAACGCTGCTAAACACCATATTTGGCTTAGCGGACATATTTAAGGGTCAAATTAAGTTTAATGGGAGAGACATAACCGGTGAAAACCCAAACAAAATAGCGGCCTTAGGCATAGGTTACTCGCCGCAGCAGCAAAACATATTCCCAAACTTTACGGTTGAAGAAAATCTGCTGCTCGGCGCCTTCTTAAGGAAAGACTCTGAGGTAAAGAAGGATATGGAGGAAATCTTCAGCATTTTTCCAGAAATAGAGCGGAGACGCCGTAACTTGGCTAAAACATTAAGCGGCGGAGAGAGACAAATGCTTGCCGTTGCCAGAGCCCTAATGCTTAGGCCGAAGCTTCTGCTATCCGATGAGCCGACCGCTGGCTTAGCGCCTAAAGTAGCCGATCTCCTAGCTAAAAAGATTCAGGAAATAAGAAAGCAGGGAACAACAATAATTCTTGTTGAGCAAAATGCGAAAATCGCCCTAAACATATCTGACAGAGCCTATGTGCTTGTAAGCGGAAGGATAGCGGCTCATGACTCCTCAAAAAACCTCCTCATGAAGAAAGATTTTGAACAAATATACTTTAAGTGAAAAGCCTTTTCAATATCATTTTCAATAATTTTTCACCATGCAGGGAACACTTGTGAACGCCGTTGCGGTGATAGTTGGTAGCACTATAGGTATTATTTTACGTGAGAGCTTCCCTGAAAAAATCAAAAATATTGTTTTTCAAGGAATCGGGCTGGTAACGCTCTTTATTGGTTTTCAAATGTCCCTTAAAGCCAGCAATTTAATCGTGCTATTCTTCAGCATGCTCATGGGTGCAATAATTGGGGAGGCTATAAACATTGAAGGATACATCGAAGCGTTCGGAAACTTTGTTAAGTCAAAGCTTAGCTCCAGGGGCGATAGGTTCGTTGAGGGCTTCATCACCGCTTTTCTGCTTTTTTGCATGGGATCAATGACGATTATCGGGTCGATAGAGGACGGCTTAAAAGGGGATCCGAATATTCTATACATGAAATCGGTGCTTGACGGTTTCGCCTCAATATCGCTTGCTTCAGTTTTAGGAGTTGGCGTATTATTTTCAGCCGTGCCGCTCCTCCTATTTCAAGGAGGAATAACGTTATTGGCATCATTCTCAAGGGCCTTCTTTACGGAAGCAGTTATAAATGAGCTCAGCGCTACAGGCGGCATAATCCTAATCGGGCTTGGAATAAACATTCTGGAGATAAAGAAAATAAGGGTTGCGAATCTGCTGCCTTCGCTGTTGATCTCCGCAATAATCACTTATCTGCTGCCGCTATTTTTAGAATTAATAGGGTGAAGGGCTGAGT
This sequence comes from uncultured Candidatus Bathyarchaeia archaeon, assembly GCA_964411115.1. GTDB lineage: Archaea > Thermoproteota > Bathyarchaeia > Bathyarchaeales > DTEX01 > DTEX01. The sequence goes on from CAYPJR010000007.1 coordinate 8,512, forward strand.
TAACAATGCTTGATGTAATAACCATCGGGCATTTCTCGATGGACCTTATTTTTCTCCCGGGCTTACCTAGGCCTAGAAAGACGCTCGGCGGACCGCCGACATACACATCATTAGCGGCTAAAAGGATGGGTGCATCCGTAGGAGTTATATCTAAAGTCGGCGGGGATTTCCCGGAAAAATACGTTAAGTGGCTTAAGGAGCAAGGCGTCGACCTTTCAGGTTTAAAAGTATCTGGGGATTCCCGGACGACGAGCTTCGCGCTTAAATATTACCCCGGAGGCGAGAGAGATTTATTTTTGAGGAGCAGAGCCCCACCGATAAGCGCTGAAGATTTATCTCCCTCAATGAAGGCTAGGGCTATTCATGTTTCGCCAATAGCCAATGAGGTTCCAGCCGACCTGCTGGAAACGATAAGCAGCATGACATCCATTATCTCCCTAGACCCGCAGGGCTTACTTAGACGCTTTAACAATGAGGGGCGAATGCATCTGCAAAAGATGGATGATTTAAGTTTTCTTAGATGCATCAAAATTTTAAAGTCTTCAGAGAAGGAGATTAGGGCTCTAACTGGGAGGGAAAGCGTTACTGAAGCCATAGATAAAGTTAGAGGTTACGGTGTTGAAGTTGTTATCGCAACTATGGGTGAAAAAGGTTCCCTAGTACTATTCGGCGATAACCTTTACATGGTTCCATCCGCCAAGTCTAAGGTGGTTCTTGATCCAACTGGTGCAGGAGACGTATTCGCGGGAGCCTTTATAACTGAATATCTTAAGAACCCTGATCCTTTATGGTGCACATGCGTTGGATCTGCGGCAGCATCCTTCGTAATAGAGAAAATTGGACCCAAAGGATTTAAGGGTAATAGGGAAATCTATAGGCGAGCGGCTCCAATATATGAAAAAACTTTAAAGCTTCATTTATAAGCAATAGTTATATATTGCAATTGCGGGATACAAGTCTCCCATTTAAAGCAATAATTGAGGGATCCACGTTAATGGGGCGAGTTTCAAAGGGCGCAAAATGCAGCGTTGAGGGATGCAGCAATGAGGCCGCCCGCTCGCTGGACTTTGAAAAGGTTTATTCAGCCGGCTTGAAGGTTAGGGGAGGCCGAAGGGTTTACCTCTGCAAGCTGCACTATAAGGAGTATAAGAAGGCAACTAGGAAGGACAGAATGATTGATAAGTGGAGGAGAACCCCCGTAATCTGACTTCTTTTATCATGATTGTGAAAATATTTATCTAGTCTAATTCATCATTATCGTAAACTGTATAGGTTCCAGCGCAATATGGTGTTTAAGCCTTGAAAATACTGCAACTTCACTCATCCTTTATTGAATATCGGCCGGTTGAGAAGGAGTCTTCTTTTGCTGAGGAAATTGAGCAAAGGACCTACCGCTTAGAAGATCTAGTTGTTCTCTTCACCTGCGTTGAAAGCGGCGATAGCCTAGAAACAGCTCATAAGGCAATAAATGAGGTTAAGGATTTCCTCAGCAGGGTGAAGTCTAACCGCATACTGATATATCCATATGCACATTTAAGCGCTGACTTAGCAAGCCCCCCTGAAGCCCTTAAAATACTAAATGAAATGAAGACTTACGCTGAAAGCCTAGGTATAGAAGCCCATAGGGCGCCGTTCGGCTGGTGTAAAGCATTCTCAATATCAGTTAAAGGACATCCATTAGCTGAGCAGTTCAGAAGCATCTCTCTGGAGAAAGAAGAAGCTGCTGAGAAAAAAGAGGTTGTTTCAAGGGCTCTAGAAGCCGAGGAGAAAATAAAATCATACTGGTTCATTATAAAGCCGGATGGAAGCATAGTTCCAGTTGAGGAATTTGACTTCACAGGGCATGAAAACCTGCGGAAGTTTGCTAACTATGAGATTTCAAAGGTGAGGGCTGTTCAGCAGACACCTCCGCATGTAACATTAATGAGGAAGCTTGAGATTGCTGATTATGAGGATGCAAGCGACCCGGGCAACTTTAGATGGTACCCGAAGGGCAGCTTAATTAAGTCGCTGATTGAGGAGTTTGTCACGAATAAAGTGATCGAGTACGGCGCTCTAAAGGTTGAGACCCCGATAATGTACGATCTTGAGCATCCGGCGCTGGCAAATTACTTACATAGGTTCCCAGCCCGCCAGTACATCGTTAAGTCTGAAGATAAAGATTTATTCCTGCGTTTCAGCGCATGTTTCGGGCAGTTTCTGATGCTTCATGATGCGCAGATATCCTATAGGCATTTGCCGCTTAAAATATATGAGCTGACGCATTACAGCTTTAGAAGGGAGAAGAGCGGTGAGCTGGCTGGGCTGAGGAGGCTTAGGGCTTTCACCATGCCCGATTGCCACGCTCTATGCGCAAATATGGAGCAGGCGAAAGAGGAGCTCGTCAAGAGATTTAAGCTCAGCGTTGAGACGCTGGAGGGCATAGGGCTAACGCGTGATGATTATGAGCTAGCGGTAAGGTTCACAAGAGACTTCTTTTCAGAAAATAGGGACTTTATAATTTCGCTTGTCAACCTGTTTGGTAAGCCTGTTCTTGCTGAAATGTGGGATGAACGCTTCTTTTACTTTGTTTTTAAGTGGGAATTAAACTTTATTGATAATCTCGATAAAGCTTCAGCGCTATCAACAGACCAGATAGATATTGAAAATGCTGAAAGATATGGGATCACATACGTTGATGAGAGCGGCGAGAAAAGGGCGCCGCTTATTTTGCACTGCTCACCAAGCGGAGCCATAGAGAGAGACATATATGCATTACTTGAGAAAGCCTATAGGCTGCAGAAGATGGGTGAGACGCCTATGCTTCCACTCTGGCTGTCGCCGACGCAGGTGAGAGTAATACCTGTAAGCGAGAGCTTCTTTAAAGAGGCTGAAGAAATCGCCGGGAAGCTTATAGGTCAAAATATAAGAGCCGACTGGGATGATAGGCCGCTCACAATGCAGAGGAAGATTAGGGAGGCTGAAATGGAATGGGTTCCATACATGGTTGTCGTCGGCCAGAAGGAGGTTGAAACAAAGATTTTGGCTGTTAGAGACAGAAGCCTGAAGGGGGAGAGAAAAATAAGGAGGATGAAGCTGGAGGAGCTTATAGGCGAAATAAGGGAAAAGACTAAGGGTAAACCCTTCAAGCCATTAACGCTCCCAGCAGAATTATCAAAGAGGCCGCGTTTTTATGGATAAAAACAAATATATTTGATCCTTAAACATAAAACATTTTTATGTTAAGCATAGGGAGTGAGAAGGCTTGCCCTCTGAGAGCGAACTTTTAATTTATATCGACGGTGCTTTTTATCCTAGAAACGAAGCGAAGATTTCAGTTTTCGACCATGGTTTCCTCTATGGCGATGGAGTTTTTGAGGGCATAAGAGCATACGACGGCGTAGTGTTTAAGCTTAAGGAGCATATAGATCGCCTTTATGCCTCAGCCCATGCGATCATGCTCAATATACCGCTGAGCAAGAAAGATATGATTGAGGCTGTCCTTGAAACGCTTAGGAGGAATAACCTGAGAGACGCCTACATTAGGCTCATCGTAACTAGGGGCGTTGGAGATTTAGGATTAGATCCGAGAAAATGCTCGAAGCCATCGGTTGTGATAATAGCGGCGCCAGCCCTCAGGCTTTACGATGAGGAAAAACGCAGAAGAGGGATAAGCGTCATAGTCTCGTGGACCAGAAGAGACCCTGTTGATGCAACATCACATGAAATAAAATCCCTAAACTACCTAAACAGCATCCTGGCGAAGATAGAAGCCAACAACGCTGGGGCTGATGAAGCGATAATTTTAGATGCACATGGCTACATATGTGAAGCAACCGGAGAGAACATTTTCCTCGTGAAGGACGGCAAACTTTACACTCCGCCAAGATCAAGCGGTGCCCTTCCAGGCATAACCGCAAGCGTGGTGAAGAGAATATCCTCTAAACTCGGATATGAGGTTGTTGAGCGGAATCTAACGGTCACTGAACTTTACAATGCTGATGAAGCCTTCCTAACCGGAACAGGGGCTGAAATAATGCCCATAAGAGAGGTGAATAAGCGGATAATAGGCGAGGGGAAAATGGGCCCAATAACTGAAAGCATTATTGAGGAATTTAAAAAGATCGTGCGGGATCCAAGCGAAGGTGTGCCGATCTATAGAGTTTAGGCTTCCACTTTGAAAATTTAGACGACAACAACCCTTTTCACTTGAGGAACCTTCATCCTTAAGTATCTTTCCACACCTAGCTGTAACGTTATCTGCGAGAATGGGCATCCTAGACATGCACCTTTAAGCCTAACCTTAACTGTTCCATCATCGTTCACGTCGACTAGCTCTATGTCGCCTCCGTCAGCCCGCAAGCTGGGCTGAATCTCCCTTATTGCTTTTTCAACTTCCTCCTTCAATATTATACCGCTCCTATAACATAGTTATGGGAACGATGATAAATATAAATGTTCTCATGAAGAGAACATGAATATATAAGAGTCCGCAGTATTCGATAAATCTGTCGGTGGAATCAGCGATGGTTAAGATACGCTTCTGGAAGACGCATGGTTTGGGAAACGACTACATTTTAATAGATAATAGGCGCGGACTATTAAGCGAGGAAATTTTAGGCCCCCTAGCTAATAGGCTTTGCAAAAGAAGATTTTCAATCGGAGCCGATGGGCTTCTGCTCCTCTATAATTCAACAGTTGCCGATGTTAAGATGAGAATATTTAACGCTGATGGAAGCGAAGCGGAAATGTGCGGAAATGGGATAAGATGCCTCGCTAAATACTGCTACCAAAATAATGTGGTTGCGAAGAGCAGCTTCCAAATAGAGACCTTAGCCGGCATCAAGAAGGTCTGGTTGGAGGTCACCAATGGAAGGGTTGAAGCCGTAACCGTGGATATGGGTAGCCCCATCTTTGATAGGGCGAAGATACCGGTCTCCGGCGAGGGCGAATTCATAGACGGGGAGATTAATGTTGACAGTGAGGTTTTCAGAGCGACATGCTTATCTATCGGCAACCCGCACTGCGTAATCTTCGTTGACGATGTTGAGAAATTCCCTGTTGAATATTACGGTCCCAGAATCGAGAGGCATCCCATCTTCCCTAAAAGAACCAACGTTGAATTTGTTCAGATAATCGAAAAAGGCATTTTAAAGATGAGGGTTTGGGAGAGGGGGGTCGGCGAGACACTTGCATGTGGAACAGGTGCATGTGCAAGCGTCGTAGCAGGAAGCCTCCTTGGAAAAACAGGTCGAGAATGCACAGTTAATCTTTTAGGTGGAAGGCTTAAAGTGAAATATGATGAAGACAACAGAATATTTTTAACTGGGCCGGCTGAAATCGTGTATGAGGGCTTAATTGAGCTGGAGGATTTAATATGAGGTTTAAGCTCGCCGATAGGGTTGAGAGGCTGCCGCCATATCTGTTTGCGGAGCTTGAGAAAATAATAAACGAGAAGAAGAAGCAGGGTGCTGACATAATATCCCTAAGCATAGGTGACCCTGATCTTCCCCCGCCGCCATTCGTCCTTGAAGCATTAAGGGAGGAAAGCTCGAACCCGAAAAACCACAATTACTCCTTCAGTCAGGGTGAGCCATTTTTCAGAGAAGCCGTTGCAGAATGGTATAAGAAACGATTTAAGGTTGACCTGGATCCGAAAAGCGAGGTTGTGGCATTAATAGGATCTAAAGAGGGTATAGCGAACTTTTCACGTGCCTTCGTTAACCCGGGAGATAGAGTTCTAGTTCCAGATCCAGCCTATCCAGTATACGCCGTCGGCAGCGTGATGCTGAGCGAGGGTATCCCAGTCACTATGCCGCTGCTCGAAGAAAACGGTTTCAAACCGGATTTAGATTCGCTCAATCTTGACGGTGTAAAAATGCTTTTTCTAAATTACCCAAATAACCCGACCAGCAGCGTTATCAGCAGAGAGGAGCTTAAGGCTATAGTTGATCTCGCTAAGGAGAAAAATGTAATCATCTGCTATGATAATGCCTACTCAGAGATAACATTTGACGGTTACAAAGCGCCGAGCATACTTGAAATCGAAGGCGCTAAGGACATAGCCATAGAATTTCATTCATGCTCAAAAACATTCAATATGACCGGTGACAGAATAGGCTTCGCTGTTGGAAATAGCGAATTAATAGGCGGATTAACCAAGGTTAAGTCGCAGATAGACTCTGGACCGCCGGTTTACATACAGAAGGTAGCTGCTAAAGCGTTGGATAGCTACGTTAACGGTGAACCCCCGGAATACGTTAAATGGGTTAACGCCGTATACGCTGAGAGAAGAGATACTTTGCTTAAGGGCTTAAAAAATATCGGCTTAAAGGTTGAGAAGCCATTAGCAACATTTTATGTTTGGGCTAAATGCGACGGCGAATCTATGAAGTTCGCCTCAAAATTCCTTGAGGTAGATGTGATAGTGACGCCGGGAATAGGCTTCGGAAAGTATGGCGAAGGATACCTTAGATTCTCAATAACGCAACCTAAAGAGCGGATAGAGGAGGCTTGCAGAAGAATAGAGAGAATATTAGCTTAGAATCATATGTTTCTCCTGAGATGCGAAAATAAAAGCATTTATCCCAGTCCAGCAATGTAATCTCTTTTTGGAAGGATCAATTGTGAAGCGATACGATGTAATAATCGTTGGCGCAGGACCCGCCGGCATCTTCTCAGCTCTTGAGCTAGCGAATAAAACTGATCTAAAGATCCTGATGCTTGAGAAGGGCCCGGATATTGATAAGCGCAAATGCCCAGCCACTAGGGGTTTAGGATGCGTAAAATGTGAGCCCTGCTCTTTGCTCTCCGGCTGGGGCGGCGCCGGAGCATTCAGCGATGGCAAACTGACAATATCCACATCGGTTGGCGGATGGCTAAGCGAGTACATCGGCGAAGAGAGACTTTCGAATCTAATAGAATATGTTGACAGCGTATACGCAGAATACGGCGGCGCGCTGAAAATTTACGGTGAAGACGCTGATGAAGTGGAGAGAATAGAGAGGAAAGCAGCCCTCGCAGGCCTCATACTGGTTAAACAGAAGATCCGCCACCTAGGAACAGAAAAATGCTTGGAAGTTCTTCAGAAAATGCGCCGTAGCCTAAACAATAATGTTGAAATTAAAACTAAAACCGAAGTTAAAAGCCTGCTTGTAAAAAACGGGACTGCTGAAGGTGTTGAAACGGTTAATGGTGAAAAAATATATGGAAAATATGTTATTGTTGCGCCTGGCAGAAGCGGCGCTGAATGGCTTAAAAGCGAAGCGCAGTCTTTAGGGCTGAAGACTCTTAACAATCCCGTCGATGTGGGCGTTAGGGTTGAAGTCTTAGCGGCAACGATGGAGGAGCTCACAAACGCATTGTATGAGCCTAAATTCATATATTACTCAAAAGCCTTCGACGATCAGGTTAGAACCTTCTGCGTTAATCCATATGGTGAAGTGATCACCGAATCCTACGGCGGCGTTATCAGCGTTAATGGACAGAGCTACGCTGAGAGAAAAACTGAGAACACAAACTTCGCCATACTGGTCAGCACATCATTCACGTATCCCTTTAGGGAACCCATAGCCTACGGCGAATATATTGCTAGGCTGGCAAATCTGCTCAGCGGCGGCGTTATAATACAGCGTTTAGGAGACCTTGAAATTGGCAGGAGATCCACTGAGGATAGGATAAACCGGAGCATAATTAGGCCAACGCTGAAGGTTGCCACCCCCGGAGATCTCAGCTTCGTTCTGCCCTACAGATATTTGACGGACATTAAGGAGATGATTGAGGCGCTTGATAAGGTTGCGCCTGGAATACACTCAAAGCATACGCTGTTATATGGCGTGGAGGTGAAGTTCTACTCCTCAAGGCTGGAGCTTAACGAAAATTTGGAGACAAGAATAAAGAACCTCTTTACTATAGGGGATGGAGCCGGGGTAACCCGCGGGCTAATTCAGGCGAGCGTAAGCGGCGTCATAGTGGCTAAGGAAATAATGCGTAGAGAAAGGGAGCATGTGAAGCAACCGGACGATTAAGTGGCGAAACCGCTGTCTCCTTAAACTCAAAAGATTAGCGGTAGGACAGCGTAAACTTTAGCCGCTGAAACCACCCCGTCAACTGTAACATACTCGTTGGGGGCATGGGCTAATGCCTCTATTCCCGCGCCGAAACCTAGACATGGGATTCCCAAAGCCTTTTTTATCGGTATAGCGTCGGTTGCTCCCATCAATATTTTCGGCTTCGGCTTAAGCCCTGTTGATATCTCAACGGATCTTCTTAGGCTTAAAGCGAAATCTGAATCCCACTGCTCGTAATATCCGTCCTCTAAACCCGTAATCTCCGCTTCTACATCGTCCATCTTTAATTCCCCAATTAAATCACGTATTTTTCCCGCAACTTTTCCAGGGTTAACTCCGGGGGTCACTCTTATATCGAATGATGACTCAGCGTAATCTGGGATAACATTCACTTTTATCCCGCCGCTTATCATAGTTAGGCTTATAGTTGGATAGTTAAAGGATCTCTTCACGGCATCCGCCTGATTAGCCGTTAACTTTTCATCCTTCAGGAAATACTCTATGCTCTCTTTAATCAAGCACTCTACGTCGGCTGGAAGATCTAGGGCGTAATCACTTATCTTCTTCACCTGCTCTATGGCCAGTAATAGTTTTTCTATTGCATTTTCACCGTAAAACGGCATACTCCCATGCGCAGTTTTACCGGTTGCCTTAAGTCGAAGGCGTAAATATCCCTTACAGCCGGCATCTATGTAAGGCTCATCCTTTGGGCTTCTGCTTAATGAATCCCCTATTAGACATGCGTTCCCACGTATAAATCCCTCATTAACAAGCCAACGTGTTCCATTCGGCGATCCAACCTCCTCATCGCATGTGAACCATAAATCTAAATTAGCGTGCTCCACTCCATTAAGCTCACTTAAGACCTTAGCAGCAACCATTGCAGCTGCGCATGAACCCTTCATGTCACTTGCTCCTCTACCATAAATCCTTCCATCTGAAAGCATGGCGCTGAAGGGATCGTGGATCCATTTCTCGCGTAAGCCCGCTGGAACAACATCTAGGTGGCCTAACCATATTAGGGTTTTATCTGATTTTCCCGGAACTCTAACATGAACATTAACTTTACCTTCCTCCCTAGCATAGAATGAAGCCTTCAAACCGGCGCCTTCAAAGTATGACTTTATGTATTCCGCGCATTCCAACGTGCTGCTTGGCGGCGAGATCGTTTGAAAACTTATGAGTTTAGAGGTAACATTGATTAGTTCATCTTTTAAATCATCAATTCTGCCTAAAACCCGATCGATGGGAGATGACAAAGGCATCCTCGCCTCTTTAAGTTACAATTTCCCCTAGTCTTCCAGCCTCAGCGGCGCATTTAATCTCAAGCATTGGCAGATCCATCGGGGCCTCAATTCTGTCGACATTGAACCTTCTAAGTAGCTCACGATACTTAAGCGTTAGTCTACGCATCTCTGGGGATGTGGGACCAACGCATGGACTTCCAGGGATTCTTGGGCTTACATCGAAGATGTAAAAAGCCAGCCTTTTCTGTTCCGGATCATCCTGATCGTAGGCGACTGCGCCTTGCAGGGCAAATAGGCCTATCATCCCAGGGGGATATTCTTCTTCACATATTCTTCTAAATTTCTCAGCGGCTTCATAGACCAGGGGTTTCTGGGACTCCCTCATCGTCAGCCCGTAATGACCTATCTCCTCATTCCTAATTGGAATATCCAGCATTAGTTGATCTCTGGCTGGTAGACTCAGCACTCCATGAAGGTTAGTTTGTTTTCTATCATCAAATCCTAGGAAATCAAAATCCCCAAAGAGATCTTTTAACGCCCAGCCCTGAAAGTTAGCGTTAAATTTTTGTCCCAGCACATACTCCTCTATCCTTGCCTTTTTCAGCCCCTCTTCATCTATAATATCCTTACTGATGAGTTCCTTGGATTTTCTGTAATAATCCTCCGGTGATGAAGCATAGAAGAATGCTCTTTCCAGCGGCTTCCTCTTCTGCTGAACCTTAACTATTACAAGTCTATCTATATCCTCAGGCCTATCAAACTTCTTCGGTATTTTTATTCCAGCCCTCTCTAGAAGCCAATATTGGTTTCTAGGCGCGTTTCTCTCCTCCGCCCTGAGAAGGAAGCGGTTTCCATAAATCGGTATGGAGAATCTTTCTTCAATATTTTCATATCCAACGTAAACGGAGAATGATCTGTTAGGAACAAAAATAGTGTTCAGATCTAACAGCTTCTTCTGAACATCTTCTTTAATAATGTCTGAAAATTTATCTAAGAGGATTACGTTGTCGAAGAGGTGCCTATTAAATCTGGCGTAAAGGTTCTCCCTACCCTTCTGGCAGACAACCACTGTTGAGAAGCCGAAGGCTTTAGCTGATGCCCCAACTTCCTCAGCCGAATGTGAACCTAAAACGCCGATGTTAATGTTTTCCGGATTATACTCCGAAGCTATCTTCTGCACTTCCTCCCTCTTAATCGTCAAGCATATCACCGCAAGAATATAGTTTCTCACCCCAATATTTCTTTTAGCCTATCCTGCGCTATAGCTTCCTTTATTTCTAGGGCTATCCTTCTACCGGTGCTCATGGGTTTTCCATGTTTTAAAAGCGCATATGGCGAGGTCTCCATGAAAACATTTGTTCCAGCAACGATTCTCGCTGATATTTCAAAAACATAAAACTTCAAGTCTGGAGTTACAACTGTTTCTAGACAGAATGGCCCATATATTCCCGGGCTGCATATTTCCATCGATGCCTCAACAACCCTCCGGCCCATTCGAAAAACCTCCGGTAGAAGCGATTCACGGATCATGAGTGGAAAGTTTCCGACAATAGTGTATGTTACATTTAGGTTGCGCTGCAGATTATAAGGTATTCTGCCAATTCCATCAACATTGGATTCGTAGCGTCTATCAAAACCCATCAGTTCAAGTTCGCTACGTATTACTGAATAGAAATAATGTATGTAAACTGGTATCCCAACAATGTACTCTTGTATCATGTATTCCTTTGCTGAGCCTATTTTACGTCTAAATTCACGCTCGCTCCTAGCGAGGAAGTAGCCTTGACCGCCCTTTGCACCATGAAACTTCACTATAACAAGCCCATCTATATCTGCCGGGTCATTATAAATTTTGGGCAGATTAAGACCTGCCCTCCTCAACCATTCCCTCTGCTTCTCTCTATCACTTTCCCATGAAAGTATCTTCCTATTGCCGTAATAGAGAACCCTCATGTTCTCGATAGTTTTAAGATCAACATAAGCCACAAGCGATGCATGGGGGATTAAAATGGCATTACGCTTTAATAGGTCATCTTCAACCGTATGGAAATCCTTATAGGACGATATTTCAATTATCTCATCCGCCGCATTGAAATGCTTATATATGAACGCATGATCCTTTATGCAGACAGCAACAGTCTTAAAGCCCTCTTCTTTTGCCCCTTTCAATATTTGAAGCGCTGAATGGCTTCCAACAGTTGCTATAGTGTAATCCATGCCATACCCACCAGCAAACATCGCTGCTCTAGATTCTATGAAACCCCCCAATATATGAATATTAATTTTTCAGTATTAGGTTTGTAAGGACTTGCGCCGCTCAGCAGCTTCTGAATAGTTATTTTATGTAGCGCCTCTTACGCGCGTTAACTTACTGATTGAGCAATTGCTAACGCTTAGGGAAGCATGTCTATATTAAACTTTTCAGGAAATGAAATATTTATCCGCATGATGCGGGAATCTCTCCCCTAAGGTGGAGGCGCCAAGTAAATATCTCTAAATAATTCGGAAATATTCATTTATGTTGATACCGCAATATATCTCTAAAGGAAGATGAAGTTTCATGATAGTCGGTATTGTTGGGAAGCCCAACGTTGGCAAATCAACATTTTTTAGCGCTGCAACCCTCGCGATGGTTGAGATTGCAAGTTATCCATTCACAACGATAAAACCGAATAGAGGCATCGGATACTTTAGAACGCAATGCGTATGTAGAGAATTTAATGTGAAAGATAACCCGGTTAACTCAGTATGTTTAGATGGCATAAGGCTGATTCCGGTTGAACTGATAGATTGCGCCGGGCTTGTCCCGGACGCTTGGCAGGGAAGAGGACTTGGGAATCAATTCCTTGATGAAATAAGAAAGGCGGATGCTTTAATACATGTGGTTGACGCCTCAGGCTCGACGGATATTGAAGGCAGGGTTGTGAAGCCGGGAATGCATGATCCCCTTGAGGATGTGAAGTTTCTTGAGAAGGAACTTACAATGTGGTTTGCGCAGATAATTAAGAGGGAATGGCCTAGAATTGCGAGGACAGTTGAGGCTGGGGGTTCAGATCTTTATTCGCTTCTTGAAGATAGATTGAGCGGACTTGCGGTGAGAAGAAAACATATAGTTGAGGCCCTGAAAGCCACGGATCTTAGCGCTGATAAACCGGCTAGATGGAGTGAGGAAGACTTCATTAGATTTGTCGATGCATTAAGAAAGGCTTCGAAACCCATGATTATAGCCGCAAATAAAATGGATCTGCCGTTCGCTGAAGAGAACTTTAAGAGGCTTAAGGAAACAGGCTATCTGGTTATTCCATGCTGCGCTGAGGCTGAGCTAGCCTTAAGAAGAGCCGCTGAAAAGGATCTGATAAAATATGTGCCCGGCAACTCGGATTTCGAAATAAAGGATTCATCGAAGATTACCGAGAGGCAGAAAGAGGCTTTAAACGCGATAAGAGAGAAAATTTTACGTAAATATGGATCAACTGGGGTTCAGGAGGCGATAAACGTAGCCTTCAGAGACCTCTTAAACATGATTGTTGTTTATCCCGTTGAAGATCCGGAGAAGCTCACAGATCATTATGGAAGGGTTCTGCCTGAAGCTAGGCTTGTTCCAAGGGCAACTACAGCGCGGGAGCTGGCTTACATGATTCACACCGAGCTGGGCGAGAGCTTTATATATGCGGTGGACGCCCGGACCAAGAGAAGGCTTGGGGAAGGATACGCGCTTAAAGATAAGGACGTAATATCTATTGTAAGCGCCAAGAAAAGAGCTTAGGCATGCCTCAATAGTTTTTCAGCGCATATCATGGAAATACCGCAATAAACCCCTATATCTTTAGTGGGAGATAGATTGCGGTAAAATTGAATATTTCGGCTTCCAGTAAACGGGCTGGAAGAACGACGGATGAAGCCTGAATCTGAGAGCTCCCAGCCTGCTTAAGTCGTGGGGGAGACATTATCTGCCGAATCTTCTTTTACGCTTCTGATATGTTCTGACAGCTCTTAAGAGATCTATGCGCCTAAATTCAGGCCAGTAAACGTCTAGGAAGCATAATTCGCTATAGGCTGATTGATAGAGTAAGAAGCCGCTTAACCGTTCCTCCCCGGAGGTTCTTATGATCAGATCCGGGTCCTGTTTAGGTAGAAAAGCCGTGTATAAATGCTGCTCAAAAATTTCTTCATTAATCTCTTCCGGTGAGAGAGTTCCCTCAGCAATTTTTTGAGCAATCTTTCTTGTGGCATCAATTATCTCCATCCTCCCACCGTAGGCTATCGCTAAATTTAGAAAATGCTCATCGTAGTTCTCAGTTTCACCCTCAATTTTCCTAATCATTTCCTGTAAATCTGGGGGCAGCATGTCTATTTTACCAATGATTTTAACCCGAACCTTATACCTATGTATCTCTTCACTTTTAAGGGCTTCACTAATTTTCTCCCTGAACAGCTGCATAAGCCTCTCAACTTCCTCTTTCGGTCTTTGAAAGTTTTCAGTTGAGAAGACGTAAAGCGTTATTGTCTTAACATTCAAATCAAGACACCATTTTAGAACATCCTTAGTTTTATCCGCGCCATAGTAATGCCCCACCCAAGGTTCCAGCGAGCGATCCTGAGCCCACCTCCTGTTTCCATCTAATATTATGGCTATATGCTCCGGTTTATTATGGTTCTTAATTTGATGCCAAAGCCACTTCTCATAGATCTTATATACGCCCAATAGTGATAGTAGAGATCTGAGCATCCCAAATTTCACCCGCAATCATTGATTAACCAGCAAGGAGCATTCGCATCTTCTAGCCTTAGGCAAACGTCCAACAGATTCAACTATTATTTTCTGGATTTTCGGCATAATGGACTTAGAAACATTCATAACCTCTTCATATGTGAGCTTACCGGATATGCCAGCGGCCATATTTGAAACAAAGCATAAGGTTGCGTAGCATATGCCGAGCTCACGTGCAAGCGCAGCCTCAGGGGAACCCGTCATGCCTACGATATCGCATCCCAAAGTTCTAAACATGCGTATCTCAGCGGGTGTTTCAAATCTGGGACCCTCGGTGCAAACATAAACGGCTTTATCATGCACCCCACCCATTTCCCCTGCAGCCTCTATTAAAACTCTCCGAATCTCCGGGCAATAGGGCTCAGTGAAGTCTATGTGTTTAACCGGCGCTTTATCATAGAATGTCTGCTGACGCTGCTTTGTGAAGTCTACTAGATCATGGGGAACAACTAGGTCTCCTGGTTTAAAGTTTAAATTTATTGCTCCAACAGCATTTGTTGCTATTATTCTTTCAACGCCGAGCTTATGTAGGGCATAAATGTTAGCTCTATAGTTTACTTTATGCGGAGGGACATCATGCTTACGTCCATGTCTGGGTAGAAAGGCTACTTTTCTACCTTTAATTTCGCCAATAAATATCGCGTAGGAGAGCCCGAAGGGTGTTCCAACATTAATTACCTCAGAGCCTTTGAAAAGATCCTCTAGGCCTGTTCCGCCTATAACCGCAACTTCAGCTCTTTTCATCACTTCCAAGGCTTTCCCTCTGCTCCCCCTCTACTTTAAAATCCTCCTTAAAGAATCCCCTATATTTCTTACTTGCAAAGTGAACTATGGGCACTGATACCGCAGCCACAACTATTCCAATAATAATAGATAATATTAAGCCATCGATTGGTATTAATGGATCAATCAGTATGTTTGCGGCTTCATTAAAGATTTTCCATGACCATGCGCATACGGCGAGGAAAACCAGGGTTCTCCAGAATCTCTGATCACGCTCAAGAAGGTGACCTAAAGCCCTACCGACCAGTATTACGCATACACCGAATATCACAACTGTTATTGAGGTTGAAATGATCAGCCCGATGATTCGAGGCATCAGGCTTAGCCAAACGTTTGGGTCGCTTGGAAGAGGGCTTGGGATAACATCCGGGTTTGATGCTATTTGGGATAATGCCTGATAAAAGCTCACCGCGATCAATAAGATGCCGAACACTAGCGATGAACCGGTAACTAACCGGTACGGTGATGAAGCCCTTAGGAAAGCCGATATTTTCCTGTCTAACCCATAACCTTTACCGAACAAATAGCTTCCAACAATTATGAGCCCAATAATCCAGGCCCATGTGCCAATATCATATCGAATAAATACTGCTAGGAAGGATAGTATCCCCAGAGTTATTAGTAGGATGCCCGGCAACCCCATAAATATCCGCGAATACCTCGGATCTTCAATGATCTTTCTTAGGTATCTAGAGAATACCGCCGCTGTCTCCTCTATTGTTTCGCTATGTTTTACAATTACCCTCCTCACAGATGAAACCGGCACCCTTGATTGGATAAGGGGCATAATATCCTCATCTGAAAAACCATCTGTGACAAGTATTAGGCTTGTAGGTTTAAACTCTTTAAGAGCTTCATTAAGCTCCGAGATAAGCTTTCTGTCAGCAGCTATGCCGCCGAGTTCAGAACCAGTTATCGTTGCAACCTGACATAAAATATTATTTGTCCCTCCCCTTTCTAGGCTATCGCATATTCTGACAGCCTCAAACATTGCGTTTGCATCAGCCTCTTCCGGGTCGGCTAATATGAGCTTAAGCGCAGCGTCAATATTCTCTTTTTTGCCGATTATTGGGGTTTTAACACCGGCTTTTCTACCGACATCGTTATCTCTATCAACACATACTATCAGTATCCGCTCCGCCTTAGATTCTTCTCCCTCTCGACCTGACATTATTTTCTCCTATAAACTATCCATTCACAAAAATAAATGATGCGATTGTTAGAGATAAAGTTTAATTTCGCTTAATAGGCAGATATTTTCCCCTATATTTTTCCTTGCTCAGCTAAAATCTTGAACTCTTCAAGGGAAATTTTTTCACCTCGTTTAAGCTTTTCTAGGGCTTCTCTTTCAATCTTCCCCCTTAAGGCGGCCGCCGCCTCAGCTCTCCTTTTCTCCTCTTCCTCACGGATAATCTTCTTTAGGGCTGAGATTTGGCTGAGCAGATCGACGTACTTCAGGCGGAGTGAAGATTTTTTCTCCCTAATCTCTAGATAATTTTTATGCATCTCATCGGCTTCAGCCCTTAATCTATCTATCTCCCTAAAATATTCCATCATCCTTTCGTGGAGTTTCCGGCTTTTCGCAGCTTTCTCAGCGATCTTACTCCTGCAGGAGGCAATTTCATTCCTCAATTTCTTCATCTGCTTCCTTAGCTCCGTAGCCTTGCCTCTCATCTCTTCAAGCTTGCGATAAAATGCTAATTGAGTCTCTAGAGACTTAACGCGCTTAACAAGCCTATTTTCTTCTTCAAGCGGTAGCGGTGAGGTTTGTATTTTCCACTCTATTTCCGAAATCTCTCTCCTTAAATTTTCCTCGCTTTCCAAAGGCTTAATCTTAATGTGCTCCCTAATCTTTTCCTTTAACCTATTGAGATCATTCAGTCTCTCACGATATGACTGCTTAAGCTCTCCGAGAATAATCTTTAAGTTTCTAACCTCATCGTTTAAGGCATCACGTTCACCCTTAAGCTTCATAGCTTCAAGCCTTAGCTCCCTAATCTTTTCATGTATAGAATTCCTCTTCTCAACTAATCTGCCGGCTTCATCGCTAAGCCTATCCATCTCAACCTTTAATTCCGAAATCTCCCCCTCGAGCTCAGCCATCTTCCTCCTCTGAGCCTCAGCCACATCCATCACTTCGTTTACGACGAATTAATGCTTTTTAGAATAATAAACTTTATATTATTGGATGGATAATCCAACCAAATAGAAG
>CAYPJR010000008.1:0-25068 GCA_964411115.1 uncultured Candidatus Bathyarchaeia archaeon
CGAATTTGTGGTGCGGCCGCCGGGATTTGAACCCGGGTCGCCGGCGTGGCAGGCCGATGTCCTAGACCAGGCTAGACTACGGCCGCTTAACTTTTCAATAAGATTTAGGTGATTTCTCCCATTAATAATCTTTTTTGTCCAGGTTTTCTGATAAGCGTTAAATATTTGTCTCATCATAAGGTGTTTTATTGGTGGTGATTTGAAGCGTGGTGAAGCCTCTTTTTGAGGGTATTCTTCCAGCGATAATCACACCCTTCGACGCTGAGGGCAATGTGGACTTTGATCTCCTCAGGGATGTTGTGCGCTTTCAGATTGATAAGGGCGTTCACGGTTTCTTTGTCTGCGGCACTGTGGGTGAAGGTCCATTAATGAGCATTAAGCAGAGGAAATCTGTTGCTGAAGCAGTTGTTAGGGAGGTTAAGGGCAAGGTTCCAGTCATCGTTCATGTTGGAACAACAAATACTGCTGAGAGCGTGGAGCTCGCTAAGCATGCTGAGAGTGTAGGTGCTGACGCTGTTGGAGCAGTCACGCCATACTTCTTTAAGCCTGACCTAGAAGGTTTAATTATGCATTATAGGCTGATCTCTGAGGCGGTTCGCATACCGACCTTCGTATATAATATTCCGCAGCAGACAGGCTTCAACCTTACGCCTGAAATCTTCAGAAAATTGTGCTCGATAGAAAATATTCATGGAATAAAAGATTCAAGCGGGAGCCTAAGCCAGATTCAAGAGATCATAGAGACAGCGCCTAAACATGTAACCGTCATTAACGGAGCTGACGATATACTTTTAGCTGCATTACTGGTAGGCGTAAACGCGGAGATATCAGGGGTTGCCAACGTTGCCCCGGAAATACTGGTTGAGCTATATGAAAATTTTAGAGAGGGCAACTATAAAAAGGCTCTTGAGCTCCAGAGAAAAACGAACGTTCTAAGAAGAATATTATATGAATGGTCTTCAATACCATCAATAAAGGCTGCTCTAGAGCTTAGAGGCATTAAGGCCGGAATGCCGAAGAAACCCCTTAGACCATTGAGGCAGGAAGAGATTTCAAGGCTTAAAGATAAGCTAAAGGCGCTTGGGCTATTCTGGTAGAAAGATCATTTTTCTAAGTAGCCTGCTTGGATGAAAATATTGGCTCCAAACCTCTGCTCATATTTGATATCGCCCTCTTTTCATCATCCGATAAGGGTTTAAATCTTTCAGCCGCATCGCACATCCACCAGAGCAGCTCAGCATGTCCCGGGCTTACAGCCGCTGTGACCGGTAAAGAAAGCGTGAACCTAACAGCCATGAAGGCTTCCTCGAAGCTCTCAACTGGAGCATACCAGCATTTAGACCACTTTCTCGGCTCATCCTCCTTAAGCCTTCTCTTCGCCATAGTCTTCAGAGCCAATATAGCAGCGCCCTTCTCCAGGGCTTTCTCAACAACCCTTGGTCCAAAGTTTCCCTGATACCAGCAGACCCAGTTTATCGGGAACAGGATGCTGTTAAATTTAAAGCGGTCTAGTAGAGCTAAGGCTGCCTCTTCAGAGTGAGCTGAGAAACCAATGTATTTAATTAGACCCTGCTCCCTAGCCTCAATTAGGGCTTCGATTGCTCCACCATCGCTAAATATCTGGTTAACCTCCTCCAGCGTTGTTACTGCATGTAGCTGGTACAGGTCGAAGTGATCCGTATGAAGCCGTTTAAGCGATTGATGCATTTCCTCCTCAGCTTCCCTTTTAGTGCGCTTTAATGTTTTACACGCTAGGAAAACCGAGTCTCGGTATGGCTTTAGAGCTGGACCTAACCGTTCCTCCGCATTACCATAGCTTGGTGCAACATCAAAATAGTTTATTCCTCTATCTATTGCTTTGGCAACTAGACGATTGGCTTCTTCTTGACTTTCATTCATCACGGCTATGCCGCCGAAGCCTACAACAGAAAGATATATGTTGGTGTTACCGTACCTACGCTTCTCCAATTCAGCCACGCTCAAAAATGTATACTGCCCATAAGATTTAAGATTTTTGATCTTAACTCTTAAATTCCAGAATCTAGTCCATAATCATAAGCGCATATTAGCCATAGGAGGATAAGAAGGCTGAAACGCGGCTTCAGGGACAGGGATTATCTGCAGACATCTGAGGGATTCTTCTTCTGCGTCATCGGATCGGTTCATCCGCCCGACCGAGTGATATCCTACTTGAAGTATATCCCATCGAATAGGGGGAAATGGGGTAGGGGCTCAAGCAGGTTCCAACGTATAATGCGCCGCTACACAATGCTCGACCTAATTAACACAATAAAATTTCTTAAGAGGCATCCTGAATACCTCTACGATTCGCCTATCACGGGGGTAAGCATGTCAGCGGTTCCCATAAGCAAAATAACCGATCACCTAAAGCCGGAGGAAAAAATCATTAGTCTCAGCAGATCTGGAGACTTAGATGCTTTACAAAGTAAAGCCTTAGATTTAGCGCTTGAAATCTCTGATGAAAGCAGCGTCCCACTGGAGTATTTCGGAGTTACAGGCTCAATACTCTTAGATATACATCAGGAATTCTCAGATATTGACTTAACTGTTTACGGCGTAAAAAATAGCGAATGCGTGAGGGAAACTCTGAAGCAGATTTATTCAGCGGGAAGCCATAGTATTTCAAAAATTAGTGGTGAAGAGGCTAAGCGTTGGTGTCTAAGTAAGGCTGAAAATTACCCCTTAACCTATGATGAGGCTTACAAAATGCTGAGCAGAAAGTGGAACAGGGGGATTTTTAAGGGAACAAAATTTTCAATTCACCCAGTTAAGCTTGAGGAAGAGGTTGATGAGAAATATGGAGATAGGATTTTCAATCCTAGAGGGATGATTAGGATTGAGGCAAGGGTCTCCGATGATTCTGAAGCCGATTTCATGCCATCCATATATAAGGTTGAAGACGTTAGGATCATTGAGGGGCAGCCGGTTGAGGACATAATTGAGGTAGCATCATATGAGGGGTTCTACGGGGGCATAACATATAAAGGTGAAAGGATCGCTGCGTATGGTAAGCTGGAGAAGGTTATTGATAAGCGTAGCAATGAAGAGTATCATCGTGTTCTAGTAGGTTCAAAAGAGGCTTTGGGAAAAGACTATATAAAGCCGCTTTAATCTTCAGCCGTCAGGCTTAACTATCATAAAATCTGTGGGCTTAGCTCCCAAAACCATCCGGTAGTATTCTTCCCCGCTCTTCTCAATTACCTTTTCCATCTTACCCTGCGCTATAATCCACTCATCTCTCCTAGCTTGCTCGCAGAATCTTCCTCTAAAGGAAACTATTTTAATCGGGGGCGATTTAACGTTCACTCCATCTAATATTTTAACATTGGAGATGGCATATTCGCATGGCGTAAAAATCGAGTCTTCATCATTCTCAATTTTAGCTTTAATCTTTACATATCCGACCCCCCTATATATGCGGTCACCGTAAGACTCCATAACCTCGTTCCAGTCGATTATAAATCTCACGAAAAAGTCTCTGCCCATGAATTTTCCCTGCATGGATTTTCTATTCTCAACCGCGCAGAAATCGCTGAAAGGTATCCATGTGTCCTTAAACCTAAACTCATACAGTTTTTTCAAATCTTCTAGGTTATAGCGTGAAAAACCTCGCTCCCGCTTATCCATGAGATAGCTCAGAGCCTCATGAGCCAATCTACAGTTTTTTCTACCATATATGATCACATCAATATCTGAATCTGGCGTGTATAAGCCAACAAGCAATGAGCCGGAGATGCCGAATTTCTCAAACGGCACCCCGGAAAAATCATGAACTGATTGAATAAGCATGAGCGCTTGCTTTTCAATATCGTTTAGAGGCTGATCTTTTAGAAAATTTAAAACCTTTAATTGAGGCTCATAATGCATAGCGATTAGATTATTTGGGACCCCCTCTAACCACTCGTCGAAGATGCGGTCGTAATAAATATATTGCGGGCATATTCTCCTTAATATTGCCTCCCTATCACTAAGCGAGTAAACCTTAACATATTTTCTTCCATCACGTCCCCTTACGCCGGAGGGATCCTCGAGATATCTTAAGTAAGCCACCACCCTATCCGGCGGATGGACAAGCCCCTTAACGTCAAAGATTAAGCCCTCCCGGGTTTCAATGAAATCCCCCTCCCGGGCTCTAATCAAGCAGAATCCCCCGTTAGAATCTTAAGCCGGAGAGAAGCGCAATCATTATTGAAGCCGCAGTTAAATCGGCTGTTGTTCCGGGACTATAATCCTTACCTAAACTTTGAAGTTTTTCATCCAACTCCCAAAGCAAGGCTTTGCCCTCGCTAGTTGTGAGCCCGCCTAAATTAAGTATTTTTTCCGCAGTTTCCGAAATCCATCTTGTCTCCTCAATACCCATCTCAACAGCCTTCTTGACGTCGCTGATCTTCTTCAATCCAACTTTTCTAGCTATAAATGTATCTGGAAACTTTGAGAGTAATCTGAGGAAAGTATGGACAACCGCCGTATTTATGTTGTTGGTGCGTCTGAAAGTTTCCATCAGCTCGTTATATCCAACCGTAAAGGATGCTTCCATACCAGTTACAAGTTCTCTTGCGATCGTGTCATATGATGACGCATCCAGCATAACATTGAGAAGCGTTATTCCGTCCCTTAAAATCTTCTTTTCCGCTTCCTTATCATAAAGGTCTGGAGACTTTAAATCAGCAACTTTACCCATCTCCCATGGGGAGCTGGCAATCCTAATAGCTCTGTAAACTTCAACAGCATCGATGGGGGTTGTTGAACGCATGATCGCATCAATGTTCCTCCTCAATATGTCTGAGGAAAAAGCGTTATTCTCAATGTATGTTTTGGAGGTTGATATTGAAAGCGGTATGAAGAGAAGGCAAACGCCCAGATGGGTATTACCATCATTATGGGAAGATAACACGTCAATAACCGCCTTCCTCACAAGTCTCCCAACGCCGGCCCTAGACGAATCAATTATTCCTCGAGCAATCATAACGCCTCTGCGGGCAGCGGCCTCAACTGAAGAGCCAAGCGCAATTGAACCGGCTAAGAAATGTTCGTAGCAAGCGTCAGAATGGTCCCTAGTTCTATGAACATTGCCGGGCTTAGGCCAACCGCTAACCTCCAAAACAGCGGCGAGCTGCGCTGAATAAACAATATGCTTTATAAGCGACCCAGCCCTTAAACCCATTTTAGCCCTCCTCTTCCATTTTAATCTTTTCCGATGAGCATGCTGGGAAGCCCAAATCTGGCTGATCTAAGATTATTGATTAGGGGGACCGCTATTAAGGTGGCTATTATAGCTTGTATAATTCTTATAATGAAGTATGCGTAGGGGCTGATTAGAAAAGCCAATCTTACAAACTCCAGAGGCATTTGAAATATTTCCTCATAAACAGCTGGAACAGCGAATATGGTATTTCCCCAGGCGTTATCAGCCTCATTACCTATAAATGCTAGCAAAAAGTATGTTAGATACTCCATGCTTGATGCTTTAAATGTTTGCGCCTTCTTTATGACTATGAGGAAACCCCCTATAACCCCTAAGATTAAGCCGGCTATAAAGCCCCCGCCTATAATTGCTGATAGCCCGGATAAAGCGATTATCGCTCCTCCGCAAAACATGCTATATTCCGGTTTGATGTGAAGAATGATCATGCTTACAAATATGCCGATGCCCAATGCTGGCCACAAATACCCGTATGGGGGCTTAACGAAAAATTTTGAACCGAATGAAATCTTATAAGTTTCATTTTGAAACTCAAAACTGAACTTGAGAACATCCCCATTAACAGCAATCATGAAAGCGTTAATCAATATTAATACGGCGGAAAGTAAAGATAGGATCGCAGCCCAATTGTATTTTTTTATTTCCCTCCCTAGATCCCCATGCGCTGAACCCATTTCGGGGCTCCTAAAAGCCATCCTCCTCATTAAGGAAAACGTCGGCGGTATAAGAAATAGGGCCAATATTTTATCCCACATGGCTATAAAGCCAACGATGAAGTTTTGCTCAATGGGCTGAGCTGGAGGCAGAATCCAGAAAGCGGCGATCAATAAAGCCAAAATTACGAAAGCCCTCTTCCATCTTCCATTACAGATTAGGCCAGTAATAAAAGCATTAATTACCGGAGACGGGAGGAAAACAAGCCCAGGAAGATCTGCTTTTCCAGGCGGGAAAGCCCATGCCGCGAAAACGCCTATAAATGTTGCCAGGGCTCCAAGATAAGGCCCAAGGATAAGCCCGAAAATGGATGCCATACATGCCTCAATCTGTATCTTCACTTGGGGTAAACCTATCGCTGGCACACCGGGCAAATAGGACATCATATAATATAGAGCGGCGAAAACTGATGTAAGAGCTATTTTTCTAGAGTCTAAGTGTTCCATTTTGAAAACCGATGTAATTTTTTACATAACTGTTTAATAAAGTTTTTGCAAACTTAAAAATAAGAACTTGATAAAAATAAACGCAATAATTTTATCTCCGAAGCTCCCTATAAATAGTTGGCGGGAAGTTTATGAAGGGTCGCTTATATCCATATGTGATTTTCCTTCCTAAAGGCAGCAAATATGAGGTTTTAAGGGCTATGTTCGGCTCATCAGTTCCAGCTGATATTTTAAGGGTCGCTCTTAAACGTGGCGTATCTGAAAGAATCTATCAGAAGGATCTTATTGAAAGTTTAGGCTACTCGAACAAAACAATCATAGAGCATCTGAAAGTTCTCACAGACCTAGGGATATTAACTGAGCAGATGGAGAAGATCGAGGCTTCAGGACGTACAATTTGGCTGAAAACTTACAGGCTTACGGACCTAGGCAAATGGTTCGCCCTACTTCTAGTTGACGAGGAGGACCTCTCGAAAGAGGATAAGATCACTATAGCATGTAATGCGTTCAGATCCTATATGAAGTGGATAAGGGAAATTTCAGAGAGCCTTGGAATAAACAGAAGCGATTTACAAAAGATTTTTGAGGAGGAAATGAAATAGGTTTCTAAGCATACAGCCAAAATAAGCCAATATTTATTATCCGTGCTGATCGAGGGAGAAGTGGATGCATGAGTAAGTTTGACGTCATTGTTGTCGGCGCTGGAACTGGAGGCTGCATGGCGGCTAAAACATCAGCTAAGATGGGCTTATCCGTCTGCCTATTGGATTGCAAAAGCGCTGAGTTAATAGGTGATAAAATCTGCGGAGATGCTATTGGCAAGCATCACTTTGACAACTTAGGCTTATCATATCCTAAAGGGGATGAACTTGAGAGGGTGATTGAAGGCATAAAGGTTTACTCACCGGATTCCGAAACAATTTTTCATTTAGCCGGCGAGGGATTACACGGCTTCATAGTTAATAGGCACATATTCGGCCAAAGATTACTGAAGGAAGCTCTAGATGCTGGAGCTACGCTTTTCGATTCAACGCAGGTCCTAGAACCCATAATAGAGAATGGTTTCGTCAGGGGAGTCACAGCCATAAGCAGAAAATCAAATTCTAAAGTAAAGTTTGAGGGTAAGGTTACAGTTGACGCCAGCGGCTACGCGGCTATACTGCGAAGGAAACTCCCACCGGAGATCGGAATAGATTCGAAGGTTGACAGAAAAGATGAGGTTGTATGCTATAGGGAGATACGTGTTCTGCAAATGGAGATAGAGGAGCCAGGCTTCTGCCAAATATACTTAGACCTAAACATTGCGCCGGGAGGATACTACTGGATATTTCCGAAAAAGGGAACAGGCGTTAATGTTGGGCTTGGGGTTGCGTCAGTTAATAGATTTCCAAACCCAAAAGATCAGCTATACAGGCACGTATTAACAAAACCATTATTCGCCAATTCAATAGTCATAAGTGCCGGTGGAGGGATAGTTCCAACTAGGCGTCCACTAGACACCTTTGTTGGCAACGGCATAGTTGTCATAGGCGATGCAGCTTGCCATGTGAACCCAATACACGGCGGCGGAATGGGACCCTCAATGATGGCGGGTAAGATAGCCAGCGAGGTAATATCCGAAGCTTTAATGAAAGGCGAACCGACAGCGAACGCCCTCTGGCCCATAAATGTTCGATACATGAAAAATTATGGTGCCAAACAGGCTGGGCTGGACGTTTTCCGAATGTTCCTGCAAAACCTAACCAATGAAGAAATCAATTACGGAATGAAGTATAAACTGATAAAGGAGGAGGATGTGCTTAAAGCTGGCTTAGAGGGAGATGTCCGCCTAAATATAACTGACGCCACAAGAAGAATATTTAGGGGACTTGGGAAAATATCATTCCTCAAGAAGCTCTATAACATGGCTAAAAAGTCAAAGAAGATTAGAAAAATATATGAAAATTATCCAAGCTCACCGGATCAAATGCCCCTATGGAAAGCAAAAGTTCAAAAAATATTTGAAAACTAGAAGATAAAAAGCCTAAAACATTATAAAATGAAAATTACCTACTCATACTGATGATCTTTTAATTTGATATTTTTCGATGGTAACAACTTATTCAATGATTCTATTATTTGCAGGTTCCTTACAAAGATAAAAATTCAGCATCTTCGCTAACAAACTTTTACCCACATGAATTTTACTCTTTAAAGGATAAGCCTCTTGCTGAACTTAAAAATCGATTCTGTCTTATTAGAGCGTCTTTAAGAATGAATGAGAAAAATGCTGTTTAACTAGATGCATCTTAAAGATACTTACGGATCAATTTCACATGAGTTTCAACTATTTTCTTACTGTCAAAGAAGTTGCCTAATCTCCATCCTTCAAATTTAGCTGAGATGCATCTGGAAAAACCGGTTCCTTTATTTGAGGGTCTCCTGAATTAAGCAGACATATCGTATGAGTAGCGAGTAAATGTTCTTATATGATTTTTGAAGCATTATTGCACATAAATGTTCACAAAAGACTTAAATATTACTTATGAGATCAATATTCTACATTCGGAAGGATGCTAGATGAGAAAGATACTGTTAAGTGAGGAGGAAATCCCTAAACAGTGGTACAATATACTTCCAGATCTCCCTAAACCCTTACCGCCGCCGATAAATCCTGCAACAAAGGAGCCTGTGAAGCCTGAGGATTTAATGATGCTCTTCTCTAAGGAGTGCATAATCCAGGAAGTCAGTCAGGAACGCTGGATAAATATACCTCATGAGGTGCGTGAAGCATACATGCTTTGGAGACCTACCCCGCTCTATAGGGCAACTGGACTTGAGAAAGCCCTTGGAACGCCGGCTAAAATATACTACAAGTACGAGGGTGTCAGCCCGCCTGGAAGCCACAAACCTAACACGGCGGTTGCTCAAGCATACTACGCCATGAAAGACGGTGTTGAAAGGTTAACCACCGAGACTGGTGCTGGACAGTGGGGGTCAGCCCTCGCATTTGGCTGCATGCTCTTCGGGATTAAAACAACAATATACATGGTTAAGGTTAGCTATAACCAGAAGCCTTACAGGCGTATACTGATGGAACTATGGGGTGCGGATGTTTATCCAAGCCCAAGCACAAACACCGAAAGTGGAAGAAGAATACTTAAGGAGGACCCGGAGAACCCTGGAAGCCTTGGAATAGCAATAAGCGAGGCTGTGGAGGACGCTGTGACGCATAAAAATGTGAAATACTCTCTTGGAAGCGTCCTTAATCATGTTCTGCTCCACCAGACTGTTGTTGGGCTAGAGTCCAAAAAACAGTTAGAGCTCGTCGATGATTACCCAGATCTAGTTGTTGGCTGCATAGGCGGCGGAAGCAGCTTTTCCGGCCTCTTCTGGCCATTCTATTACGATAAGGTTTCAGGGAAAGCGCCTAAAGATGTTCAGTTCCTAGCTGTTGAGCCTACAGCCTGCCCATCGATAACGAAGGGCTTCTACACGTATGATCACGGTGACGCTGCACGTCTAACACCCATGCTGAAAATGTACACTCTCGGACATATGTTCATACCTGCGCCAATACACGCAGGCGGATTACGCTATCATGGGAAGGCGCCGACCCTTTGCCTGCTAAGTAAGGAGGGCATTGTTAAGACTGTGGCATATAATCAGGTTGATGTCTTTAACGCTGCAAACCAGTTTATTAGAACCGAGGGTATTGTGCCAGCCCCTGAACCGAGCCATGCAATAAAAGCCGTAATAGATGAAGCCCTAAAATGCAAGAGAACCGGCGAGGAGAAAACGATACTTTTCCTCCTATGCGGGCATGGACATTTCGACATGCAGGCCTTCGACGACTACCTTAACAAAAGGTTACTTCCATACGAGTATCCGGAGGAAAAGGTTAGGGAGGCGATGCTTAAACTTAAAGAATTGTACCCTTGGCTGAACATAGAGCGTTAAAAAAGGCTTCTTAGCAGCAGCCGGAAGCCTTAAACATCATTTTATCCATCCACTTTTAAATTTTCAGATCATTATCTAGAAAACCCCGATTGAAAAAGCGGAAAAGTAAAGAGTTAATTAGGGAAAAAGAATCTCTTAATTTTCAGGTGAGACATAAATGATTAAGGTAATTGGTATTGTGGGAAGCCCAAGAGTTGGAGGCAACACTGAGATAATTGTTAATGAAGCCCTGAAGACTGCTAGGGAAGAAGGCGCTGAAACAGAGCTAATAAGGTTGTCAGATAAGGAGATCAAGCCTTGCGACGCATGCTTATCGTGTAGAAAAACCGGGGAATGCAGAATAAAAGATGACTTTCAAGAGATTTTTGATAAAATGGTTAAAGCCGACGGAATAATATTAGCCTCACCAGTCTACTTTGGGTCAGCAACCCCGCAGATAATGGCGTTAATTCATAGGGCAGGATACGTTTCAGGAGCTAAGGGAAGAATATTTGAGAATAAAGTTGGCGGACCAATCGTTGTCGCTAGGAGGGCAGGACAGAACTTCACATTCGCCCAGATGCTCTTCTTCTTTCTACATCAGGGAATGATAGTTCCAGGCTCAACATACTGGAACATAGCCTTCGGAAGGGAGAAGGGAGACGTGCTGAAAGATGAGGAGGGACTAATAACCGCAAGAAACTTCGCTAAAAAGATGGTTTGGCTAATAAAGAAGATTAAAGATTTAGAGTGAACCTTTATTTTCCCCTTTCTCCGGCAATCATCAGCATGACTGATGAAATAAGCAGCATCGCCAATTTAACATGTGAGCGGGAAAATCCCGCATGCTTCAGCTGCGGGATAGGGGCGAACGCGACCTTTATATTCTCCCTTTCTTCCATGATCCCCACTCGCGTAGGGTGGGGCAGCCGAAGATGCGCTTGCCGAGACCTCCGCTGCGGGTGCATGTGGATCAAGCCCAATTGCGGAAGCAGGAAGCCCATAAGGGCTTCAGCCATGGGCAGCTTGCTTAAAACTGCTGCCTCTATAAATTTTAAATATCATAAAAAGATTTAAATGGACAGCAATATTATTAGGGGGGCAAAGACCTCGGCTACCAAGGACATTACTGTTATCATTGTGTTCAGCGATGGCCCAGCTGTATCCTTGAAGGGGTCGCCTACCGTGTCGCCTGTAACCGCTGCCTTATGGGCTTCGGAGCCCTTACCTCCGTAGGCGCCGGCTTCTATATACTTCTTGGCGTTATCCCATAGTCCGCCGGAGTTAGCCATAAACAGGGCGAAGATGATGCCGGTGACGATGCTTCCGGCTAAAAAGCCTGCTAACGCCTCTTTCTCAAGGAATATTATTACCAGTACTGGAACGATTATGGCTAGCAGGCAGGGCAGCATAAGCTCTCTAATGGCGCCTTTGGTGGCAATGTCAACGCATCGAGCATAATCCGGCTTCGCCTTACCCTCAATTAATCCGGGTATCTCCTTAAATTGCCGTCTAACCTCCTCAACCATACGCTCCGCATTTCTTCCAACAGCCAATATCAGAAGCGCCGATAGCAGCGGAGGCATCATTCCGCCGAGGAAAACCCCTACAACCACCCTTGGGCTCATTAAATCTAGGGCTTCAATATCTACCACATGAGCGTAGGCTGCGAAGAGGGCTAGCACGGTCAATGCTGCAGCGCCTATAGCGAAGCCTTTAGTTATCGCCTTCGAAGTGTTTCCAGCCGCATCAAGTCTGTCGGCGATCTCGATGACCTCCTCACCTAGACCTGATTGCTCCGCGATGCCCTTCGCATTATCGGATATTGGACCATAGGCATCAGCGGATATGGTCATACCTACAGTGGCAAGCATGCCCACAGCGGAAATGGCTATCCCATAGTAGGGCCTTATGCCGAAGGATTCGGCTAGGAACCATGCGGCTATAGTGGCAGCGCATATGCCAACTATAGGGGGCACTATACTTATTAAGCCATATGAAAATCCTGTTAGGATGTTTATTGCAGCTCCGGTTGTGGAAGCTTTGGCGACTTTTGCCGCTGGCATACGATCGATAGATGTAAAGTAATCAGTGGTCAATCCGATGATTACGCCTGCCACCAGCCCGGCTGCCGAAGGTAGTAAGACCCCGAGCCATCGAGTCCCTTCCAAGCCTGAATAGTATGTTGCGATGAACAGGAAGATGGCGAAAATTATCCATGTTGCAAATGAGCCTCTGTTTAGGGCTGCACCGGGATTTCCCTTTATGCTCAACTTAACTATGAAGGCGCCGATTATGGAGGCGAAAAGCCCCATGGCAGCAATTATCAGCGGCAAAGATACTAGAGGAGCCTCCCCTATTTCTGCACCTATTATCATCGCAGCAGCGATGCTCGCTATGTAGGAATCCACGAGGTCAGCGCCCATTCCTGCAACATCTCCCACATTATCGCCCACGTTATCGGCGATAACCGCCGGGTTTCTAGGGTCATCTTCGGGTATTCCAAGCTCCACTTTTCCAACGAGGTCAGCGCTGATGTCGGCGGTTTTAGTGTAGATTCCTCCACCGGCCTTAGCGAACAGGGCTAGGGCGCTGGCTCCAAAGCTGAAGCCTAGAACCACGTCGGTGGCTTCGATTGAGGGCCATCCTAAAACCACATTATATAAATAGTATAGGAGACTTACTCCTAAAAGCCCTAGGCCCACTATAGAGAGACCCATTACAGCTCCACCGTAAAAGGCAACTGGAAAAGCCTTCTTCAACCCTTGTCTCGCAGCGTTGGCGGTTCTAACGTTGGCTTCAACGGCCGCCATCATTCCAATATAGGCAGCTGTTGTGCTGCATATAGAGCCTAGAACATAGGCTGCTGAAACACTTATGCCCTTTTGAACATCCTTTTCAAGGAGGGAGTAGAGGGAGCCGAGGATTATCGCCATCACTATGACGAAGGCAGCTAGGGTCATGTTTTGTCTCCTTAAATAGGCCTTTGCACCCTCTTTTATGGCGCCTGCGATCTCGCGCATTCTCTCTGTGCCGCTGTCTTGGCTTATCACGTAGCGATATAGGTATCCTGCTAAGGCTATGGATGCTAAACCAGATATTGGAGACGTTAGGAACCATTCCATAGACATACGCTCCAAGATCATTTAATCGTCTGAAATCTATATGGATCATTTATAAATTTAAGCGTAATTCATTTGAAAACCAGCCGTTTTAAATGTTTTCAGCCGGGTTGAAAGATCCTTCTAAGGGCGTTCATTATGTCGCTTCTGGTGATTATTCCTAAAAGCCGTTGTCCTTTTCCATCCATAACTAGGAGGCGCCCTATATTATGCCGCATCATTTTTTCGAAAGCTTCTGCAACGGAATCTTCAGGGGAAACAGTGATTAGGTTTCTTGAACATATGGATTCTAAAGGTGTGCTGCCGCGTTCACTAGGCGGCACCTTCATGGCATCCTGTAAGGTTACAACACCCACTACCTTGTCATCTTCGTCTTTTATGGGAAAGCCGACATGATGATGCTTAGCCATCTCATCGAAGAAATCCGCTACGGTTGCTTTGGATGATAATGTGAGAACCTCCCTTGTCATTATCGCTTTAACCGGAATATCCTCAAGCCGGCTAAGCTCACTTAACGTTGGTTTAGCCATTACTTCAGCTCCCATGGGAATAGGCAAACCTTTACTACGCAGCTCCTCCATATCTTTGAGGGCGCTCTCCTTCTTGCTAGTGGCCATCTGGATGACGTGAGCTAGAACCTCGGGCTCCGAGGCTATTTCTCTAACTTTGATAACTCCCGCCTTCACTGCTTTTTCCAACAGCTCTTCACCATTCCTTGTTCTTACGATTACTAGAGACCAATCCTTTAAAGAGGTGCCGCCGCCTACACTTAAGTCCGCAAACTCAGCGGTGAAGTCTGTGCAGGTTCTGCAGCTGTTCATGATGTGTTTTTTAACCTCATGTAGCGGGATCATTAAAACTTGATTATCCGAGGTTTTTATAACATATTTATCGATTGTTAAGTCTACACTTACGATTTCGCTGGGTGCGACACCATGCTCATGGAACAGATACTCCAACAAGCGGTCAAGCGAGAAGGTCCATAAGCAGAAGAGCCCGATGGTTATTCTTAAGCTATCCACGATCTTATGCTGCCAAGCTTCAAGCTTCCTAAGGGCGAGAACCTGGCAAGGAATGCCGACAAAAGCGATATGGGTCTTCCCATATTCATAGACGGCGCGGCCGAAGGCTTCAGCGACAGCGCATGGCATAACCTTTGAGTCAACCGCTGAAAGAGCGTCGTCTGGAATCAGGCTTATTGATGGCTGAAGCTTCAATATTAGATGGGGAGACGACTTTGCAATTATAGCGCTGTCAGCCACCTTTTGTTCCATAGCGAAGCTTAATAATGCGTTTACGACGCCGGCGCTTTTCGTGGCGCCTCTTACAGCGGGGCTTGCGGCTTGGGCAAGCAAAATTCTCCGATAATAGCCTAAACTTTCTCTTCTGTGAAGCGCGTCTGAAACGAATTTTGCAACTTCATGAATTAGGGCGTCGCTATGGGGACATATGTCATAGCATATGGGGCATAAATCTAAATTTTCAGAACAATCATAAATTCTCCGCGGGGCTTCCTCAACCTTTATCGCGTGGATTGGACAAGCAGCCTCACAGGCACCGCAAAGTGTGCAAAAACCGTTATCTATTATGAGGCTTTTAAGCTCTTCATAGGCAATCATCTTCCTAGAGTCCCGCACCTAATTTAGCCTCCTATTAAAATATGAGTTGACGCACCTAAAATATGTTTAGTTAGGCATTTTCATGGGATTAATGGAAGTTCCTGAACTATTGGAGATATGAGATTCAGGACGAGGGTTGGATATAAGCCTAAGATGATTATGGCTGAAGCCAGGATAAACGCTGGAATGAGCAGTTTCACCGGCTCCTTAATTTTGGCTTCAACCCTCGGCTTTTTGGCATACATATAATTTATCAACCTAAGCAGGTATGCCGCTTGGATCACGCTTGTCAAGACGCCTATAATTGCTAGCCATCCTAAGTTTCCTTCAATTGCAGAGGTGAAGACCATATATTTGGCGAAGAAACCGGCTAATGGGGGAACCCCAGCGAATGAGAAGGCTGCTAATAGCATAACTATGCTTGTTAGAGGCATTCGCTTACCAATCCCTGAGAAATCTTCTAACGTATGCAGTCCCATATTGTTTAGGATTCCAACGATCATAAAGGCTAGAGCAGTGGTTATTCCCCCAATAAGGAAGAAGTATAGGTTTCCCATGATGCCTAACTCCGTTGCGCTGGTTATCGCCACAAGGTTATAGCCAACATCCGCTATGCAGATGTAGGAGACTAAGCGTTTAACGTTGTTTTCAGCCAGCGCCAGCAGGTTTCCAACGATCATGGTTAAGGCGGATAATATGGCGAAGAGTAGTGTCCAAGGTAGAACTGTTGGAGGAGTCAAAATGTAAAGTAATACTCTAAGCAGCACGTAGTAGCTGGCTTGGTCAACGAGAGCTGAAAGGAAAGCTGAGGAGGAGGCGGGGGCCGCCGTGTAGGCGTCTGGAAGCCACGTGTGGAAAGGCACTATTGCCGCCTCGATTGAGTATCCCGCTGCCATGAATAGGAAGGCTATTTCGAGGAGATGCTTATCTTCCAGGCTTATTAAGGTTTTT
Source organism: uncultured Candidatus Bathyarchaeia archaeon (assembly GCA_964411115.1). Lineage (GTDB taxonomy): Archaea > Thermoproteota > Bathyarchaeia > Bathyarchaeales > DTEX01 > DTEX01. Next base: position 15,995 of record CAYPJR010000008.1, read on the forward strand.
TTCACAGCCCAGAAGTTGAGGGTGCCGCTTAAAGAGTAGATTATTGAAAGAGCATATACAATAAAAGCAGATGCAATAATGATCATGACCAAGTATTTTAATGTTGCATGTACTGAGCTGGCTGTTTTATCATATAGCATCAGGAAGCTTGAGCCGGCTGCAACTATCTCCCAGAATATGAATAAAGTTAGGAAATCGCCGGCAAAGGCTGTTCCAATAATGCAGCCTGTTATCATCAGCATGGATGCGTAGTATCTTCCAGCCATCCTATCCTCTAGGCGTATATAAAATAGGCTGTATACAAAGACAACGAGGGAAACAGCGGTAAATATTATTGCCATGTAAACTGAAACGCCGTCAGCAAGGAAAGCGCTTGAGAAGATAGCAAACTGCTTAGGAGCTAAGGTGATCATTAAGATGGGATTAGACGACGAGGTGGAGTAATACTTCAGGGCTAGGCTGGATACGGAAAAAATTGCGGCGGCGAAGACCGAGAGAAACCATATCATGTTGATGCTGCCGCCCCTCTTCATATTCCTTGAGAACTTGCAGACAAAAACCGTTAGTAATGAAGCAATTGTAAAAATAATAATTGGCAACAGGACATCAATGGCTTCTACCATGCAAATCTTCACCCTCTTTCTAAACTAACGCCGTATTAGATATTATGTAGACAAATAATGTCGGCCAGACTCCTAAGATTATCACTAGAGCCGCTAAAGCAAGCATTGACAGCTTCATAAGTAAGGGTGCATCAGCGATTTTTTCATGTTTCGGATGGCCGAGGAAAACATGGCTTAAAAACCTTAGCGAATATGCCAGCGAGAGAACCGTAGCTGCAAGCATCAGAACCGTTGGTAGCAGATAAAAGCCGTTAACCCTTATTGCTTGGAAGGCGCCTATAAAGATTACGAATTCGCTCATAAAGCATGCAAATGGCGGAAAACCAGCTATGCTCATCGCTGCAGTAGCCGATGAAGCAGCCGTTATGGGCATTTGCCCAGCGAGCCCGCCCATCTCCCGTATATCTCTTATTTCAAGCTGCTTCATAACGGCGCCAGCGGATAAGAAGAGAAGACCCTTGCTTACAGCGTGATTAACGAGGTGAAGAACAGTTCCAGTTATGGCTTCTTGAAAGGGAAACAGCGATAAACCGAATAACACGTAGCCCATGTGGGCGATGCTTGAGTAAGCGATTAAACGTTTAATATCGTTCTCAACTAAAGCGATTAAGGCGCCGAAAAAGGCGGATATTACCCCGAATATAGCCATTCCATGAAGAAACTGAGCGGCAAATTCCGTGCCCATAAGCGCTGGGAAAACAGTTCCCAACGAAACCCGCAGTATGGCGTAGCCGCCAGCGCCGATAATAACCCCGCTTAGAAGGGCGGACATGGGGGCCGGAGCCTCAGAATGCGCGTCCGGCAGCCACATGTGAACTGGAACCACAGCCATCTTAACAGCGAATCCAGCCGTTAGGGAAAGCAGAATCCACTTTACAATCTCTAAGTCAGTAGTCATTAAGGCAGCTTGAGCTTGAAACATATCTAAGTCGCCTGTAACCATGAATATGGCGCCTATGCCCAAAAGCACAAAAACTGCTCCGGCATGGGTGAATATGAAGAACTTGAAAGCAGCCCTGTACGGTTCTTTGTAACCCCATTCGCCTATTATGAAGTATGAGGGTAGAAGCATTAGTTCCCAGAAGAAGTAGAAGAGCATAAAGTTTGATGTTATGAAGACGCCGACAAGCCCTATTGATAGCAGCATCAAGAGAGCGTAGTATTCAGCGAGCCCTTTTCTTTCCTGCATGTAATTTATGGAGAATAAAGCGGCTGTTAAAATAAGTATTAATGTTATGATCGCCATTAAGAAGCTGATTCCATCAACAAAAAGTGTGAAAGAAACGCGGAGGATTGGAATCCAATAGTAAGATTCGACATACTTATGGTCTGCACCGTTTAGGATGGCTGGCACGGTTGTGGATAGAAGTGCAATGTTAATTAGGCATATGAAGACTATTAGCAAGGCTACATTTTTAGGAGATTTTTTGCCCAAAAGATAAACGAGTGGAACAGCCGCTGCGGGCAAAATTATTGTTAACAAAAGTATGTTTTGCATTTGTTTCGCCTCTTATCTTATCATAGTGACTATTATTAGTATTAGGATTATTAAAAATCCGATTAATGCTGCTGCCACATAGTGTTCTATGGAGCCAGATCTTACCCTTCTTATTTTTGATGCGGAAGCCAAAGTTTTGTTTGTAGCAATGTATAAGAGTTCGTCAGCGAGAATGTCTAAATACTTTTGAGCGCCATGAGCCAGACTCATAACTCTATTTGCAAAAAGATAGGGTATACGGTTAAAGAAGGAATTTTCCATATGCCTAAGGCGGGAAGAAACCAGTAAGACTCCCCGCATAATAACTTTCTCGTAGAAAGTATCGAAGAAATAGCCATTCTCTAAAATTGTAATCAAAGGATTTAATTCATCTTTAATTTTTTCTATGATCTCCATTCTTTTATAGTAGTTGGCATAAACAGGGAAGCCTCCTATAAAGAGAATCAGAATAAAAATGAGGGTTGTTGAACTGAAAACTTCGTTTATTCCCATCTCCACATTAACCCCCATAAACTTGCCTATTGAAGATCCTAGAAAACCCCAAGCAAAGCATAAGGCGGCAAGTATCCCTGACGCGAAGAGCATTATTTTTGGCGGTTCATGTAAATGGATTTTTCTCACATGCTCGGATGGTTCACGCAAGAAAGTCAAGATGAGGAAGCGAAGTGTATAAGCAAATGTAACAGCTGTGGACGCGTAAATCGTCAGCACAAGTAGAACATTTCCGGTTGACCAAAGACTGCTTATAATAAATCCTTTACTGAAGAAGCTTGCAAATGGAGGCACACCAGTTCGAGCAAGCATTACAACTATGCAAAGCCAAAATGTTATTGGCATGGCTTTCCTCAGTCCACCCATCTGGCGTAGGTCACGGGTTCCTAAAACATGGATGATGCCGCCTATTGCGAGGAAACCTAAACCTTGAAAGAAAGCATGGCTTATCATGTGAAATAAACTGGCAAACCAGCCAAGCGAAGAAGGAGATGACGCTGCACCTAAAGCTGCAAACATGAACCCTATTTGACTAATGGTGGAATATGCAGGCACCCCCTTTATGTCAGGCGTGTACAAAGCCAAAGTTGCTCCAATAAACGCTGTGATAGCGCCTATCCAAGCAACACATGGCAACCAAAATGGGATTAAAACTAATAGTGAACCGAAAAGTGTGAACATTCTGGCGATTAAGTACACTCCTGCCTTAACCATCGTCGCACCATGAAGGAGGGCGCTAACCGAAGTTGGGGCTTCCATCGCCGCGTAAAGCCATGTGTGTAAAGGCAGTTGAGCCGATTTTGCGATCGCTCCTCCAAGCATTAAGAAGGCTACGGACGTTAGAACGGGCATAGGTATACTACTTAGGTTACTAATGGTTTGAGAGAAAGAGAACGACCCCACATAGGCATATAGCAAACATATTCCGGCCAACAGGCATATATCGCCAATTCTGGTCATAAGTAAAACTTTGACGCCGGAACGCACACATTCCGGACGTTTATACCAGAAGGAAACAAGCGAGAAAGAGCAAAGCCCAACCATCTCCCAGAAAATGTACATCTGAAGAAAGTTATCTGATAAAACTAGCCCGGTCATAGAGCCTATGAAGAGAAGCATGAAAAAGTAATATCGGGTCAGTCCCTCCTCTCCAGCCATATAACCAAGCGAATAAAGAATTATGATGAAACCGAAAAAAGTGACTAAACATGCAAATAAAACACTTAAGGGGTCAAGATAAACTCCCACCTCGATGTTAAGCGGATGAACCCAAGGTGAAGCCTCATCATAAGCCCCTGTAACATGAGAGTAAATGTCTGGGATCATGGAGAAGGACAGAATCATGACTATTAGGCTTACAGCCACAGCGAAATAGTCCCGTGCCTTATCATTAAATCGGGAAATTAAAGGAACCAGCAAGCTTGAAGCTGCGGGGATAAGCCAAACCAACCAGGATGCATAAGGTAGCAATGACTGTCGCCTCGCCTTTTCATAACAGTTTCAGTTTCCGCGGTCTTCATGTTTCGTCTTCTTCACAGGTTTAACTAAGCATCTCAGTTAAGAGAATCTCGGATTTAAGTTTTACTCGAAGGGAGTTTGGCGTAAAAGCAGAATTTTGATTATTTTGCTGGGCGGAGTTGTTTTTAAGCATTAAACTATGGAATAATCCGCTGTTAGGCTTATTTTACGAGCACACCATAGTTAAGATTGTTTACAATTCCAAAATATGGACGCTATTAAAAATCGTTCGATCTCGCTTAGAAAAAGCTGAAAACATGCAAAATTAACAATAAAACGGAGTTTCTGGACAAAATAATCCAGCACAACCCCATTTAGGCAAATGGGCAGTATAAAAATTTTACGCCGAATCCTCAAAGAGGGTTGTGGCAGATTATTTTTGACTAAATTTCTGTTTTATGGTTTGTTTTTGTGCTGTTTCTTCGCTTACGATGTTTTTGAATAAATGCCGGGGCTTCTTCAATGCGTTGGCGATGGAATATGCATAGGCACCTTTCTATCCTTCAGATTCCAAGGCTGCTTCGTCTTTTTCTTCTATTTCGGCTAGCTTTGCAAGATCGCGGATTCCATATTTTCTAAATACATGGATCATTATGGCTAGAATTATGGCGGTTACACAAGTATCTGTAGAGAATGCTATTATGAGGAAGCTTTCGCCTAGAGCCTTATTCGCCTGAGAGGCAAGCATAACAAAGTTCATTGATGCAGCAACCGCTATAAGTTCAATGGATATCAGTACCTTCAACAAGTGACGCCTCGAGAGAAGCCCATATATGCCTATGCCCACCAATATGGCTGATAGAATCACATAGTCCATTTAGGCTTCACCCTCATTCTCTTTCATATAAAATTATCGCTACGCCAATGGCTACTGAAAGAATCACCAAACCCTGAAGGATAATGTCCATAGCCCTTAAGTTCCAGAAGGTTTGCTCAAAAGACAATGCGGAGGAAAAACCAGCGGATATTTTTCCAATGGACAATAAAGCCGGTGGAACAACAAGTATGCAAGCTACTGAAACTGCCAAGAGAAAACCTCTTAAGGACTTTTCGTCGCCTGATTTTTCACTAAGCATTTCGCTTGCTAGGAAAAGCACAGATACTGTTCCCGCGCCCATGGCAAGGGTGAAGACAGCCGCAAATCCCGCCCCGTTAAGTGCATATAAAAGAACTGTGAAGAAGAAGAAAACTGCTAGGGAAGCCACTGCGTAAACAGGCTCATCGAAGTAAACGGCTAAGCAGGCGGCGATTAGAAGCCCAAGGACGATTATCTCGGCGATCATGCTCTGGTCTCCGTTTTAACAGATTCTTCTTTTATAGGCTTAATTACGAGGTCTAATTTATCTGTTGAGGCAAGTTCAAATATTTTAGAGCTTTTTATAGCGCTCCTAGGGCAGCTTTCCTCGCATTGATAACAGAAAATGCAGCGGTCCAAATGGAACATAGGATACCTCTTACCATTCACCTCAACCATTTCAATAGCCTTAGCTGGGCAGTCCCGGGAACATAAGCCGCAGCCTATGCATAGATTTATGTTGAAGATCTGCTTGCCGCGGAAACCCTCAGGCAGATCCGGCTTAACTTCAGGATATCTCCTAGTGAAGGGTTTCCTAAGGAGACAGGCAAAAACAGCCTTCACCATAGGAAACTTCATCATAACAACCTCCTTACCTAACAGCGCAGGAGAACCAGCAGTCAATAGCCAAAGCTGCTGCTAAAGATAACGCTGAAAGGGGCAGCAGAATCCTCCAGTTTCCAGCAACCACCTGGTCTATGCGGAACCTTGCAAAAACGCATGCCATATACTCAGTTACTATTATGACCGCAATTAGCTTAAGCATGAACCAAATAGTATACCACGCGGCTGAAGAACCGAAGAAAACTGGTCCGTATGGACCTCCCAGAAAAAGCTCAACAGCTAAGGCTGCGCCTAATATTATCTGCGCGTCTTTGGCGAGCTTTAGAAAAACCAATCTTCTTCCAGAATATTCCGTTTCGTAGCCGCCAACGATTTCTGTTTCAGCATGGGGAATGTCGAAGGGGTCCTTCTCGAGTTCTGCCTGAAGAGTGATCATGAAGAGTATAAATGCCCAGGGAGCCAACGCAGCGAAGGGAATCAGCTGGCTAGAGGCTATTTCTGAAAGGCTGAGGCTTCCCGCTAGAAAAGCCGGAGCTAAAGCCAAGAGGAAGAGGGGGATATCATAGCCTAAAAACTGGGTTAAAATTCTAGCGGCACCTATGGCGCTATAGGGGTTGTTGGAGGCCCATCCTGAAAGGAAAAGGAAGAAGTTTGCCAATGTTATTAAGGATAAAACCAGGATGAGGTCGCCCTCAAAGCTCCAACTAAAAACTCCTGATGCGCCGTCAACTGGAAGAAATAGTAAGGCAAACATGAATATGGAGGCGGCGAAGAGACCTGAAAATTTGAAGAGAAAAGCTTGAGTGCCGATGGGGATTATATCCTCCTTTGCCAGCAGTTTTATGACGTCAGCTAGGGGTTGCAGGAAGCCCGCTGGGCCTGTATATGTTGGGCCTATTCTGTTCTGCATTCGAGCCTTTATTTTCCGCTCTATCCAGTCACATATAAGCGTAAGCGTAAGGATAAAGCTGAAGCCTGGGAAGAGCAGAACGCGGAGGATAAAGTTTAGGTCCAGGGCCATTGCTGGTCACCTACCTGTCCATGCATGAGAAGCATGGATCTAAACTTGCAAAGATTGCAGGCACATCAGCGATGCCTCCGCCTTCAGCGATCTTTATGAAAGATAAAATGTTAGCGAATGTGGGCGTACGCATTTTAACTCTCTCCGGATATGCTGTTCCGTTGCTTTTGATGTAATAGAATAGTTCACCCCTTGGCGCTTCAACCCTCCCTATGGTTTCGCCTTCAGGCACAACTCTGGGAGCTCTAACCCCATAGGGTCCGCTTGGCAGGTGATCAAGGGCATACTCAATTATATTTATGCTTTCGTTTATCTCCTCCAGTCTCACCATGAGCCTAGCCCATGTGTCCCCCTCATCGTAGGTTATCACGTTGAAGGGGATCTCATCATAGGCAGCGTAAGGCTCGTCTCTTCTAACATCCATTTTTATCCCTGAAGCCCTGGCGACTGGACCCACAACGCAAAGCTTTAATGCATTCTCCTTTGTGAGAACGCCTACGTTTCTTGTCCTCATCTTTACGGTTGGATCTTTCTCTAATACTTCCCGGTAGAATGGAATTTTACTTCTAAGATTTTCTAATCCCTCTTTGATTTTAGGGATCATTTCATAGTTTAGGTCACGTCTAACTCCGCCTATGGTGACGTAGGATGCTAGGACCCTGTTTCCCGTTAGCATTTCAACAATATCCATCACAGTCTCTCGATCTCGCCACATGTAATGGAAAAATGTTTCGAAGCCTATCTCCAGCCCCATGTGGCCTAAGAGAAGCATGTGACTGTGAATTCTGTTCAGTTCAAGGATTACTGTGCGCAGATATTTTGCCCTTGGAGGTACTCTTAGACCTAAAAGCTCTTCAACGGTTTGGCAGAAGCATGCAGCGTGGCAAGCGTTGCATATGCCGCATATGCGCTCAAGAAGGTATATGTTTTGCAGATATGTGCGTTTCTCCGCTGCTTTCTCGATTCCCCGGTGAACATAGCCTATATGGGGCTTAACTCTTCTAACGATTTCTCCATCAACTTCTAAAGTGAATTTTTCAGGTTCTATAAGAGCGGGATGCTGAGGGCCGATTATGATTTTAACCATGCGGTTCTCCGCGGATCCTATTTCTTCAGTGTAAAGGTTCTCCCTTCCATTCAAGATCCTTGCAAGCTTATCTTCGTCCACCTCTTTCCGCAGGGGATATAAACCTTCAGGCCAATTGTCGGGGAGAATTAACCTTCCAGGGTTTGGATGATCTTTAAAAATTACGCCTAAAAGGTCAGCCACCTCTCTTTCATGGAAGTCGGCTCCCGGCAAGAAATCGGAAATCGTCTTTATTCCAAGGGTTTCCTTTGGAAGATTAAATTTAAGGGTGATTACTTTGCCTGAGACTCTGACATGATATAGGAGGCTTATGCTTGATCCGGCGTCTACCCCTGTAATCGCCACTAAGCCTGCGTTTTCGCCGGCTTCAAGCAGACATTTAATGGCTTCCCGGTTGGCTTCCGGTTTCAAATGGACGATTGGCCGCCCATACCTGGTGATTTCAACCTTTAATATAAAGTCGGCTAGTTTACTGTGGATCTGATTAAGGATTTCTTGAACTTTATTAACTACCATGGCTGCCCACCCTCCAACCTTCTTAAGCGTCTTTCGCTACGCTGCGAGCCTGCAGTGAGCGATGGCCCGTTTGGCCGCCGGCTTTCTTAAGTAGTTTTATAACCCCGTCAATTATCGCTTCAGGTTTAGGCGGGCAGCCTGGAACATAGACATCGACAGGGATAACTTTGTCGGCGCCGCCTAGACAATTGTAGGTTCCCTGGAAGACTCCGCCTGAACAGGCGCATGCACCTATGGCTATCACAAATTTCGGTTCAGGCATCTGCTCATAAATTCGTTTGAGGCGGTCAGCGCATTGCCGGGTTACAGCCCCAGTCACCAGCAGAACATCGGCGTGTCTCGGAGAGGGCTCTAGGAGAATCCCAAAGCGTTCTATATCGTATCGGGGCGTTAGCAACGCCGCCACTTCTATATCGCATGCGTTGCAGGCTCCTGAATTAAAGTGGAGAGCCCAGGGCGACTTAAGCCTCGCCCATTTTAGCGGATTTAATGGAGACGTTACTTTCCGCCTCCCTCGAAAAGAAGGATCGCTGCGGCTAATACTATGAGCAAGTAAACCAGTAGATATGGAAGGATATCTATGATGAAGGCGTCGAGAGCTGCGAAAGATATAAGCAGCACCGAAGCGTCTAAGATGGCAAAATATATAAGAAACTTATATAGCGACACATTAAAGACCG